>JAUYGW010000294.1 GCA_030690245.1 Gallionella sp.
GGAACCGTAAAAACAGATCGGACGGATGTAGCAGGATTCCAGCTTGTTGACGCGCACCACTTCGCGATGCGCTTCCATGATGGTCTCCTTGTCCCAGGGCATCTTCATCTGGAAGATATAGGCGGAATTGAACAACCGGTCGGTATGCTCCTGCAAACGGAAGATCGCCGTGCCCTTTTCCGCCTTGTAGGCGCGCAAGCCTTCGAACACGCCCATGCCGTAATGCAGCGTGTGGGTCAGCACATGGGTGGTGGCATCGCGCCACGGCACAAGCTTGCCGTCATACCAGATAAAGCCGTCGCGGTCGGACATCGACATAATGGGGGTTCCTTTGATGGGTCGGTTGCAAAGCGCGAATTCTAGCGTTTTCTGGCCGGTTTATGAAGAAGCTTGGTTAAATTGTCCGGTTAGCCGGCCTTATTTTTCGCCGGCCATTCGGGCAGGGTTCCCCGGTTGTTTTCAAAAAGCACCGCCCACAACTCCCTGCACGCGGCAACGTCGATCTGGCCGTGTTCAACGCGGCACGGCAACTGGCTGTTAAGCCGGATGCGGTGTTGCGTCTGGCGCAACGTGCGGTACAGCGTGCGGGTCTGTTCGACGAGGCTGGCGGGAATCAGGCCAAGTTCGCCCGCCAGCTTGAGCAACGCCAGATTGCCGATGTTGGCGGTCAGTTGCGGGTGTTGATGGGCGTAGGCGAGCACCAGGTACTGCACCATGAATTCGATGTCCACCATGCCGCCCCGGTCGTGTTTGATGTCGAACAGATCGGTGTCATTGGGGTGGCCGTCGAGCATCTTTTGGCGCATCGCCAGGATTTCCTTGCGCAACGCAGCCAGGTCGCGCGGCTGGCACAGCACCTGCTTGCGGATGTCTTCGAAGGCGGCGCCAATCTCTGCATCCCCCGCGCTGAAACGCGCACGCGTCAGGGCCTGATGCTCCCATACCCAGGCTTGCTGCTGCTGGTATTCGGCAAACGCCGTGATCGAGCTGACCAGCAAGCCGCTTGCGCCATTCGGGCGCAAACGCAGATCGGTTTCGTACAGGCGCCCGGAAGAGGTGTAGCTGCTCAGCATGGCGTTGATGCGCTGCCCCAGCCGCGCGTAGTTTTCCTGCGCATCGGGGTGGTCGTCATCGTAGAGAAAAATCAGGTCGAGGTCCGAGGCGTAGCTCAGTTCCTTGCCGCCCAGCTTGCCGTACGCGATGATCGCGAATCTCGGTTCGTCGCGATGCCGTTTGCGCGCGGTCGCCCAGCTCAGCTTCAGCACCTGGCGCAGCAGCAGATCGGCCAGATCGCTCAGGTGGTCGCTGAGCTTTTCCAGCGGCAACAGGCCTTGCAGGTCCATCGCCAGCAACTGGAAGGTTTGTTCCTGCTGGACCAGGCGCAACACATCCAGCTGTCGTTCGGCATCCCCGGCGCAGTCGTCCAGCCGGCCTTGCAAGTTGCGGTCGATCTGCTGCCATTCGGGCGGCTGGTACATCTCGCGCGCATCCAGCAATTCGTCGAGCAGCGCCGGGTGTTGGGCCATATACTCGCCCGCCCAACTGCTGGCGGCAACCATTTTGGTCAAGCGCTGCATGGCCTGCGGATATTCGGCCAGGAAGGCGAGATAGGAGGCGCGGCGGCTGATGCCTTCCAGCAAGGCGAGCAGCCTGGACAGCGTTTCGTCCGGATTGGCTTGCAGCGCGCACAGGCTGATGAATTGCGGGATCAGCTTGTCCAGCCGCTGCCGGCTGAGTTCGGGCAATTGCCGGTAGCGGTTGCCGGCTTGCAGTTGCAACAGGCGCTGTGCACTGTCGTTTGCGGCGCGGTAACCGAGCTTTTCAAGGCGGGCGTGTAATTCTTCGGCACTGACACCTTCATGCCAGAATTGTGCGTCGTCCTGTTCTTCCTGTGACTCTCCGAAAATCTGCTCGAATTGCTGGTTGACCAGCGCGCGATGGCGGTTGAGGTCGATCAACAGTGCGGCGTAATCCGCGTAGCCCATCGCGTCGGCGATGATCTCCCGGTCTTCGGTTTTTTCGGGCAGTTCCTGGGTTTGCTGGTCATCCAGGTATTGCAGGCGATGCTCGAGGTTGCGCAAAAACACATAAGCTACATCCAGGTCGGCGACGACCGGCGCGGGCAACTGTCCATTTTTTGCGAGATATTGCAACGCCGCCTGAGTGGGGCGGATGCGCAAAGCGGCGTCGCGTCCGCCGCGGATCAGCTGGAACACCTGCGCGGTGAACTCGATCTCGCGGATGCCGCCCGGGCCGAGCTTGATGTTGTTGAGCCGGTCGCGGCGCTGCACTTCCTGGCGGATCTGCGCGTGCAGCTTGCGCATCGAATCGATCGCGCCGAAGTCGAGGTATTTGCGGAATACGAACGGCTGCGCGAGTTTGGATAACTCGGCGATTTGCGGATGCTCTGCAGGAGAAATGACGCGCGCCTTGATCCAGGCGTAGCGCTCCCATTCGCGTCCCTGGCTGACCAGGTATTCCTCCAGCGCGGCGAAACTCATCACCAGCGGGCCGCTGTCACCGTAGGGGCGCAGCCGCATGTCCACGCGGAAGACATAGCCGTCGCCGGTCGGCTCGTTGATCAGGTTGATCAGGCGGCGGCCCAGCCGGGTGAAAAACTCATGGTTGCTCAGCTTGCGCGATCCATCCGTTTCGCCGTCTTCCGGGTAGACGAAAATCAAATCGATGTCGGACGAGACGTTCAGTTCGCCGCCGCCCAGTTTGCCCATGCCGATGACCAGCAAGGACTGTGGCGCAGCGCCGGTTTCGTCCAGCGGGGTGCCGAACTGCGCCTGCAAGGACTGCATCAAAAAGGCCTGCGCCTGCTGTACGCACACTTCCGCCAGCGCGGTCATCGCCTGCATCACCTCGTCAAGATCGCACAAGCCGTTGAGGTCGCGCAGGATCAGCTTGACCATCACCTGCTTGCGCAGCTTGCGCACGGCGCGCGTCAAGCCGGCTTCCGAATCAAACGAGTTTGTCGCGTCAGCGACTCGATTGCTCCCTCCCCCGCAGGAATCAACAGTTGCTTCTTTCGTTCGCTCCCTCTCCCGCTCGCGGGAGAGGGGTGGGGAGAGGGCATCGGGAGAGGGTTGGGGAGAGGGTTGTGGAAAGGAGCTTTGCAACAAAGCCTGCATTTCCGCGCGGTCGCACGGCGTGGTGTAATTTTCCTGCAACCAATTCAGCAGCGACGGGTCTGCTTCCAGTACATGCCTGGCATAACGGCTGCAGCGCTGCGTCTTTTGCAGCAGGCCATCGAAGGTTGTGGGCTGTGAGTCTGTTGCGGTATTCATAGGGAAGCGCTTCAAGTTAGAATGCGTATTGTCTTATGATTAGCCGTCAGTCGCTAGTCGTTAGTTAAACCAGAAGCCGCCGCCAGTCGTTTGACGCTGAGGGCCAGTTAAATCAACCCGTAATCACCAGCTAGTAACTAACGACTAACAGCCAATAACTGAATTCATGTTGAGATATCTTCCCATTCGCCTGCTCTGGCACAGCCTGAACTGGCTGACGCGACTGACAATCGTCGCGTCGGCGGTGATGGCTGTGCTGACGGCGCTGTCGATTCTCATGTTGCGCTATTGGCTGTTGCCGAATGTCGAGCAGTATCACGACCGGATCACCGCTTCTCTCGCGGGCGCGATCGGCAATCCGGTCACCATCGGCAGGATTGAAGGCGATTGGCAGGGCTTCCGGCCGCGCCTGAGCTTTACCGAAGTGCATATCCTGAACGAGCAGCGGCAACCGGCGCTGGCGCTGCCCCGCATTGACGGCAGCGTATCGTGGATGTCGCTGTTTGCCTTCGAGTTGCGGCTGGCCAGCCTGGAAATCGACAGGCCGGAGTTGCTGATACGCCGCGATGCGCAAGGGAAAATTTTCATCGGCGGTGTGGCGCTCTCCAAACAGGGCGACGGTAACGACCTGGCCGACTGGCTGCTGCACCAGTCGCGCATGGTGGCGCGCGACGCGCTCATCGTCTGGGTGGACGAACAGCGCGTTGCGCCGCCGCTGGTGCTGCAACGGGTCAATTTGCGCATCGAAAACCTGTTCAGTCATCACCGCTTCGCGTTGCGCGCCGTACCGCCAGACGAGCTGGCGACCCCGCTGGATGTGCGCGGCGATTTTTACGGCGCAAGTTTTGATGGCTTGAGCGCCTGGCGCGGCCAGCTGTTTACCCAGCTTGATTACACCAATGTGACGGCCTGGAGGCCCTGGCTGGATTTGCCCGGCGAATTCAGCCAGGGCCGCGGTGCGCTGCGCGGCTGGCTGGATGTCGAAGCAGGCAAGGTGACAGGGATCACCGCCGATCTGGGTTTGCGCGACGTGGTGACCAGGCTGGGCAATGATGTGCCGGAAATGAGATTGCTCGATTTGCGCGGTCGCGCCGCATGGAAGGAAGTGGCGGGCGGCATGGAAGTTTCCACCCGGCATTTGGCGCTGCGAATGCAGAACGGCATCGAACTGCAACCGACGGATTTTTATTTCCGCACCGCAGCCAAGGGGCAATCTGACGCCAGCGAGCTGCGCACCAATCTGGTGCAATTGGAAAGCCTCACCAGTCTGGCCAATTTCCTGCCGCTGGAAGCGGGCCTGCGCGCCAAACTAGATGCGTATGCGCCAAGAGGAAGGGTGTCCAGCCTGAATGCGCAATGGCAGGGCACGCTGGAAAAACCGGACAACTACAAAATCCTGAATTACAAAATCAAAGGGAAGTTCGAAAATCTTGCGTTACGCCAGGTTGGCGCGTTGCCCGGCTTTTCCGGCTTGTCGGCGGATGTGGACGGCAGCGATACGAGCGGCAGGCTGAATGTCGATTCCCGCCATCTGGTTGTGGATATGCCGGGGGTGATGCGCGAGCCATTATTTTTTGCCACATTGACCGGCCAGGCCGGCTGGCAGCGCAAACGCGGGGAGTTGCTGGTCAGCGTCGATAATGTCGCCGTCGCCAACGACGACCTGGCGGGTAACCTGTATGGCAGCTACCAGACCAAGGCGGGCACATTGGGCGTGCTGGATCTGACCGCCAGCCTGACGCGCGGCGATGTCAGGCGCGCCGCCCGTTACACCCCGCTGATCGCGCTGGACATGGAAGACAACGACTGGCTCAACGGCGCGATGCTGGCGGGGCATACCGAGGATTTCCGCGTGCGCGTCAAGGGCAACCTCAGCGATTTCCCATTGGACGGCACGGAAGATGCGCTGCTCGAAATCGGCGGGCATGCGCGCGATGTCGTGGTGGAATTCGACAAGGATTGGCCGCGCATCGAAAACATTTCGGGCGAATTCTGGATACGCGGCAACAAGCTGGAAGTGAAGTCGCCGTCTGCGACCATCCTGGACGCGCATGTGCAGAACCTCACGGTCACCATCGCGGATTTGCTGAGCGATGATTTGCCGCTGGAAATAAAAGGCAGCGCGGCCGGCGCGAGCAGGACCTTCCTGCAATTTATCCAGCAGAGCCCGGTGCGCGGCTACATAGACGGGTTTACCGACGGCATGAGCGCCAGCGGCAACGGGCATCTGGATCTGTTTGCGCATATCCCGTTACAGGGCGCTAAGCCGGTGAAAGTGTCCGGTGTCTTCCGCGTGCAGGATAACGATATTGATCTGGGCGAAGGGGTGCCGCTGTTGCGCAACACGCGCGGCGAGTTGTCGTTCACCGAATCGGGGATGCAGGCCAGCGGCGTGTCGGCGGAAATACTGGGCGGGACGGCTAGCATCAATGTGCAGACCGCCGCGGGCGGCGTGGTGCATGCCACCGTGAAAGGGCGCAGCAACCTCGATGCGCTGCGCAGAATCGA
>JAUYGW010000308.1 GCA_030690245.1 Gallionella sp.
TGCTGACCGACGGCCTGCAGGCCGAGCGCGAGCAGGGTATCACCATCGACGTGGCGTACCGCTACTTCGCGACGCCCAAGCGCAAGTTCATCATCGGCGACACGCCGGGGCACGAGCAATACACGCGCAACATGGTGACGGCGGCCTCCACCGCGAATCTCGTGGTCATCCTGATCGACGCGCGCAAAGGCGTGCTGGTGCAGACGCGCCGCCACACCTATCTGGCCAGCCTGGTCGGTATCCCGCACATCGTGCTGGCGGTCAACAAGATGGACATGGTGGATTACTCGCAAGCCCGCTTCGATGAGATTGTCACCGAATATCGCCAATTCGCCGCGCAATTGAACCTGCACGATGTGACCTGCATCCCGCTGTCCGCGCTGGTCGGCGATATGCTGGTGGATCGCGGCGACAATCTGAACTGGTATCAGGGCGCCACGCTGATGGAATTGCTGGAGAACGTCGAGATAGACCACGACGTGAACACCACCGATTTCCGTTATCCGGTGCAGTGGGTGTGCCGCCCGCAAACCGAGGAATATCACGACTTCCGGGGGTTCATGGGGCGCATCGAAGCGGGCGAGGTGTCGGTGGGCGACGAGATCACCGTGCTGCCATCGGGCCGCACCAGCAAGGTAAAGGAGATCGTCACCTACGACGGCAACCTGCAAACGGCTTACGCGCCGCAATCCATCGCCATCACGCTGACCGACGAGATCGATATTTCGCGCGGCGACATGTTCGTGAAAGCGGATTATCTGCCGACGGTCGCGAAAGAATTCGAGGCGATGCTGTGCTGGCTGTCCGAAACGCCGCTCGACAAGAATCGCAAGTACCTCGTCAAGCACACCACGCGCACGGCGAAGTGCCTGTTCTCCAGTATCGACTACCGCGTGGATGTGAACACGCTGGAGCAGCACGCCAATCCGACGGTGAACATGAACGACATCGCGCATGTGGCGATGAAGGTGCAACAGCCGCTGGTATTCGACCACTACCAGCGCAACCGCGCCACCGGCTGTTTCATCGTGATCGACGAGGCGACCAATAACACCGTCGCGGCGGGGATGATCGTTTAGACATAGCGTATAAATCTACTGCGCGATTCGGAGGCGGGGTCGGGCAGTGCTCGCGATCCTCACATACTGCTGTGTATGCTCCGGTCGCTGTGCGCTGACCTCCCCCACCTCCAAACCGCTCGCTACGATTTCTGTCGCTATGTATAGCGGGAATGTTTTTCTGGCTCAGCATCTATAGAGCCGCCTCAGGTTGTGTGCTATCTTTCGCGTCATATAAGTCGTTGATGCCTTCCCGATGCCATGAGCCTGTTTGCCCTGATCGCCGCGCTGTTGCTGGAGCAGCTCCATCCGCTCTCCTCGCGCAAATACCTGCATGGCTGGCTGTCCGGCTACGTTCTGTTCTTCCAGCAACACTTCAATTCCGGCCAGCGCAAACACGGCAAGATCGCCTGGCTGATGGCGGTGTTGCCGCTGCTGGCCGGCGTGGTGGCGCTGTCATGGCTGCTGTATCGCGCGCACCCGATCCTTGCCTGGGCATTCAACGTGCTGGTGCTGTATCTCACGATGGGTTTCCGCCAGTTCAGCCATTACTTCACCGACATTCATCATGCGTTGCGCGACGACAAGCTGGATGAGGCGCGCGGGCTGCTGACCCAGTGGCGCGGCGTTCCTTCGCATGAACTGAATGCCGAAGAAGTGGCGCGCGTCACCATCGAAGAGGCGCTGATCGCCTCGCACCGCAACGTGTTCGGCGTGATCGTGTGGTTCGTGCTGTTCAGCGCGGTCGGCTTGGGCGGCGCGGCGGGCGCGTTGCTGTACCGCCTCGGGCAATTCCTGCGCAAGCGTTGGGACGACGAGGATGCGGCCGCCGAACAGGATGTCCTGCTCGGAGAGGATTGGGGCGGGGGAGAATTTGGCAGCTTCGCACGCCAAGCTTTCTACTGGCTGGAATGGCTGCCGATCCGCATGACTGCCGCGACCTTCGCCGTCGTCGGCGACTTCGAGGACACGGTGTACTGCTGGCGCACCCAGGCGGCCAGCTGGCCGGACCCCGAAGCGGGTATCCTGCTGGCCAGCGGCGCCGGGGCGTTGGGCGTGCGTCTCGGCATGCCGATCCCGCAAGGCGGCCTGCCGCTGGACAGGCCGGAACTGGGCGTCGGCGACGATGCCGATGCCGACTTCATGCGCAGCACCATCGGGCTGGTGTGGCGCTCGGTGGTGTTCTGGCTGATCCTGCTGTTGCTGCTGACGCTGGCAAGTTTGCTGGGTTAATACGGCCGGTTCTTGATACGGGAGGCGAGGATAAATGATCAACAATATTATCGAAGTATGGTATTGGTCCTTCTTGTTGGCGGCGCTGATTGGCGTTGTTGTTTATTTCAGTTTTGGCTTCGTGAAGGATTTGTGGGCTGCCTTCAAGGAGCAAAGGGCTGGCGGGCAGGCTCCGCTATCCAAAGAAAAAATGACGGAGCCGTACAGCAAACGCATGGTCATCATCCATTGGCTGACGTTGGCGCTGTTGATTGTGGCCTGGTATCTCGGCGATGTGCTGGTTGATGCCAGGGTTGAGAAAGACGCAACGCTAATCGGATATTTTGCGCACGCGCTGATGGGCGGCGCAATATTGCTGCTGACCATATTGCGCCTGACTTTTCGCGGCGTGGATGGGACGCCGCCGCCAGTGGGCAACTCGGTGATGGATATAGTGGCCAGGGGGGGTCATCACGGGCTTTATGTCTTGCTGATACTTTTGTCGATAACCGGATTCATGACGCTGCTGACGAGCACTGTGGGTATGGCTTTGGTGACAAACGCGGCAATCCTGCTCCCGGCTGAATATACCGGCCCCAGCGTGATTCCTCACACAGTGCATGAAATCCTGGTGACGGTCATGATGGTGGTGGTGCTGGTGCATATACTGGGAGCAATCAAACACCAGTTCATCATGAAAGATGGTTTGATGAGGCGGATGTCGCTGCGCAGAAAAGGCCGCCGGCCTGCATAACCACGACAAGGAATGTCTCTCCCGAAACCCGCCCAACCTGCCATCCGGCGCCTGTCTCCGCTGCGGGATATGTGGCCGTTCCTGCGACCCTATCGCGGGCGGATCGCGCTGGCTTTCGTGCTGCTGTGCCTCGGTTCCGCCACCATGTTGCTGGTGCCGCTGGCGTTCCGCGACCTGATCGATTTCGGTTTCGGGCAACGGGAAGCCAGCGGTAGCGGGCTGCTGGGTACCTCAACCCTGAACAGCCATTTTGTGTTGCTGTTCGCGCTGGCGACTCTGTGGGCGGTGACCGTGGCGGCGCGTTATTACACCGTGACCTGGGTGGGCGAGCGGGTCACGGCGGATTTGCGCAGCGCGGTATATGCGCGGATGCTGAAGCAGTCGCCGCAGTTCTTCGAGACCCTGCAAACCGGCGAAGTGCTGTCGAGACTGACGGGCGACACCACGCTGATCCAGACCGTGGTCGGCAGCTCCATTTCGATGGGCCTGCGCAGCCTGTTCCAGTTTATCGGCGGCATGGTCATGCTGGCGGTCACCAGCTTTTACCTGTTCTCGCTGAACCTCGGCCTGATGGCCTTGCTGATGCTGCCGATCTTCGCCATCGGCCGCAAGGTGAAGAAACTCTCGCGCGAATCGCAGGATAAGATCGCCGATGCCTCCGCGCTGGCCGGCGAGATACTCAACGCCGTGCCGACAGTGCAGGCCTATACGCAGGAACGGCAGGAAACCCAGCGCTTCGCCGACCGCGCGGAAGCGAGCTTCGCCACCGCGATCCGGCGCACGCGCGTGCGCTCGGCGATGACCGTGCTGGTCATCACGGCGGTGATGGGCACCATCATTTTCGTGCTGTGGGTCGGCGCGAACCAGGTGCATGCAGGCAGCATGACCGGCGGGCAACTGGCCTCGTTTGTGCTCTACGCGGCGCTGGTCGCGGGCGGCGTGGGCACCATGGCGGAAGTGTGGGGCGACGTGATGCGCGCGGCGGGGGCGACTGAGCGCCTGCTGGAACTGCTGCACGCGGAGTCCGCACTCATCGAGGCCGCCACGCCGCAAGCGCTGCCGCAGCCCCGGCAGGCGGCGATCCGTTTCGAGCAGGTCAGCTTCCATTACCCGGCGCGCCCGCAAACGGCCGCGCTGGACGACATCACGCTCGACATCGCGCCCGGCGAAACCGTCGCGCTGGTCGGGCCCTCCGGCGCTGGCAAGACCACGCTGTTCCAGTTGCTGCTGCGCTTTTACGATGTCACGGACGGCTGCATCCGCCTCAACGGGCAGGACATCCGCCAACTGAGCCTGCACGAGTTGCGCGACAAGATCGCCATCGTGCCGCAAGACCCGGTGATCTTCTCGGCCAACGCGCTGGAGAATATCCGCTACGGCCGCCCAACAGCGAGCGACGCGGAAGTCATCGCCGCCGCCCAGGCGGCGCTGGTGGACGAATTTATCGGCCGCCAGCCGGAAGGCTACCAGACCTTCCTGGGCGAACGCGGCACCCGCTTGTCAGGCGGCCAGCGCCAGCGCATCGCGATCGCGCGCGCGATCCTGAAGGACGCGCCGCTGCTGCTGCTCGACGAAGCCACCAGCGCGCTGGATGCGGAATCGGAGATCCTCGTGCAGGAAGGGCTGAACGCCGCGATGCAGGGGCGCACCACGCTCATCATCGCGCACCGCCTGGCCACCGTGCAGAAGGCGCACCGCATCGTGGTGCTGGAACAAGGGCACATCGTTGAGACCGGCACGCCAGCGGATTTGCGCAGACAGGGCGGGCTTTATGCGCGGCTGGCGAGCTTGCAATTCGATGTCTGATTTGCGGCCTTGATGGAAAACGCAGGAGAGACGGCGAAAATATTTCTGTGCTGGAATAAACTTAGAAAAAGCAGTTAGCCACAGAGAACACAGAGTTCACAGAGTAAAACCAAACGGTTATAGAGGAAAGCTTATTTTGGGTGAGAGCACGAAAGGCGGATAAACCCTGACATTCTCTGTGTTCTCTGTGAACTCTGTGGCCTGAACTGAGGTTTTTAGAATCAACGAAGGAGATCGCCATGAAGAAACTGAAGAATGAAACGGCACTGTTCAAGGAAGCGTTGCTCGCAGGCGTGAAGTATGCGGAGGGGCGGGGCGTGGTCGAGTTTGAAGCGACCGATTCGGCGAGCGAGAAGCTGCTCTATATCTACCGGCTGCTGGTCCACGATAAGGTCATTCAACCCTTGCCGGAAGACCAGGTCGCCGAAAAATCCTTGCGGCACAAAATTGCCATCTGGTATTCAAAACAATTGCCCAAGGACCATCCGCTTTTAATGTAGTCGCTTGGCCGACCTTGGAAATATGCATCGGGCTTGCCGTACAATCCGCCTATGCATAACCAACCCTTTACCGAACTAACCCCCGATGCCGTGCTCGACGCGCTGGACAGCATCGGCCTGCGCAGCGATGGCCGCCTGCTGGCCCTCAACAGCTACGAAAACCGCGTCTATCAGACGGGCATGGAAGAAGGCCCGCCGCTGGTTGCCAAGTTCTACCGCCCCGCACGCTGGACTGATGCGGCGATTCTGGAAGAGCATGCCTTTGTCGCTTTGCTGGTCGAGCGCGAGATTCCGGTGGTACCCGCCCTGGCCATCGAAGGCCGCACGCTGCACGCCTTCAACGGATTCCGTTTTTCGGTGTTCGCAAAACACGGCGGGCGCGCGCCGGAGCTGGACGATTGCGACACACTGGAATGGATGGGGCGGTTCATCGGGCGCATTCATGCGGTCGGCGCGCTGGAGCCTTACCGGCATCGCCCGACGCTGGATATTCGCAGTTTCGGCATCGAGCCGAGCGAATATCTGCTCGCACACGATTTCATCCCGGCGGAGCTGATCGAGGTGTATCGCGGCGTGGTCGCGCAGGCGCTGGACGGCGTGCGGCGCTGTTTCGAACGCGCGGGTACGGTGCGCGCATTGCGCCTGCACGGCGACTGCCATGTCGGCAACGTGTTGTGGACCGACCTCGGCCCGCACTTCGTCGATTTCGACGACAGCCGCATGGGGCCGGCGATCCAGGATTTATGGATGCTGCTGTCCGGCGAGCGTGCCGAACAGACGCGGCAACTTGGCGACCTGCTGGCGGGCTACGAGGATTTTTACGATTTCGATCCGCGCGAACTGCATCTGGTCGAGGCGCTGCGCACCTTGCGCCTGATCCATTACGCCGCATGGATCGCGCGGCGCTGGGACGACCCTGCCTTTCCCGCGGCTTTCCCATGGTTCAACACGCAACGCTACTGGCAGGACCGGATTCTGGAATTGAGGGAGCAGATCGCGCTGATGGATGAGCCACCGTTGTGGGTGGTGTAGAGATACCGTCATTCCGGCGCAGGCCGGAATCCAGTCTGTCACAGAACTCCGCGTAGCGGACAAAACCGTGTCGGGGTGTTGCCCCACTACGAGGGATATTGATGATTGCCTGGATTCCGGCCTGCGCCGGAATGACGAAGTGGCAGGTTTCGCATGTTGCCGCTGATTGCTATGCCTTGTTCGCGGCGATTTGCTGAAACAGATCCAACCTTCTCGCATTGATCTTTCCCGCCGCGACGGCTTCCCGCAGCGCGCAGCCCGGCTCGTGCACATGGTGGCAGTCGCGGAAGCGGCACTTCCCGAGGTATTGCGCGAACTCGACGAATCCCTGTTCTATCCCGCCGAAGCTCAGGTGATGCAGGCCGAACGCCTGCACGCCGGGGCAGTCGATCAATGAACTTGTTTCGTCCAGCCGGTACAGGCGCGCGTGGGTGGTGGTGTGCTTGCCGGAATCCAGCGCGGCGGAAATCTCGCGCGTGGCGGCCTGCGCGTCGGGCAGCAGCGCGTTGATCAGCGTGGATTTTCCCATGCCGGACTGGCCGACCAGCACGCTGGTGTGGCCTGCCAGGAACGGGCGCAGTTGCGCTACGTCCTGCTTCGCGCTGAGTTCCAGCACGCGGTAGCCGATGGCGGTGTAGGGGATGAGCCGTTTGCGCGCGGCGGCTGCGGCCTTGGCAAGATCGCATTTGTTCAGCACGATCAGCACGTCGAGCTTCTGGTCGTATGCGGCGACCAGGCAACGCGCCAGCAGTTCGTCGCTGAACGAAGGCTCGGCGGCGACCACCACGATGATCTGCGTGACGTTCGCGGCGATGAGTTTTTCGCGGAACGCATCGGAGCGGTGCAACAGCGAGCGGCGCGGCGCGATGCGCTCGATCACGCCCTGCGCCTCGTTCTCCGTCGATGCCTCTCCGGTGAGTTTGATTTCCACCCTGTCACCGCATACCACTTCGCTTTTCTTGCCGCGCGTCAGGCAGGCGAGTTCGCTGCCGTCTTCGAGGCGCGCCAGGTACTGGCGGCCGAAGGCGGCGATGATTTGTCCTTGAATCTGTAAAGAGCTGTCAGCCACGGATTAACACGGATTGACACAGATTAAACATCGGGTTTGATGGGGCTTACAGATCATCTGAAAGGCGGGCAGTGTGAGGCAGACAGGCTGGTGGTAATCAGTGCACATCCGTGTTAATCCGTGGCTGAAGGTTTTTCATGTTGAATGGCCAAGCTCAAATCTTGAACAGCGCGTCCACTTTCGCGGCGCAGATGAAGTCGTTCTCCGACAGGCCGCCGATCGCGTGGGTGGTGTATTCCACCTGGCAATTGTTGTAGGTGACGGTGAGGTTGGGGTGATGGTCTTCACGGTGCGACACCCAGGCGATGGCGTTCACGAAGGCGATGGTCTGGTAGTAATTCTTGAAGTGGTAGGTCTTGCCGATCAGGTTGCCGTGTTGCTGCCAGCCTTCCAGTTGCTTCATCAGACTATCGACTTCCGGTTGCTGCAGCGGCGGCACGCCGCCCTCGCAGGGTTTGCATTGCTTGCTGGTCAGATCGCACGCTTGTTCCATGATGTTCTCCTCACTGGGTTTGAAGGCGGGGGGCTTGAAGAAGGAGGGCCTGCAAATGCGCGATGCGCGTTGCGGCCGGCGGGTGCGAATCGTAAAAACTGGAGTACAGCGGATCGGGGGTCAGCGTCGCCGCATTGTCCTGATACAGCTTGACCAGCGCGCTCACCATATCCGTCGCGGCAGTCTGCGTGGCGGCGTAAGCGTCGGCTTCGAATTCATGCTTGCGCGAATAGGCCGACAGCAACGGTTGCAGCACAAAGCTGAACAGCGGCAGGATCATGAAGAACAGCAGCAGCGCGAGCGCAGTGCCCGATTCTGTCGAATGGGGCGTGTTCACGCCCAGCCCCTCGTAGAACCACGCGGTCTGCATCAGCTGCCCGAGCAGCCACAGGAATCCCAGACTCATCGCAAAGGTCGCCACGATGCGTTTCAGCACATGGCGGCGCTTGAAGTGGCCGAGCTCATGTGCCAGCACCGCTTCGATTTCGTTGCCGCTCAGGCGTTCCAGCAGCGTGTCGAAGAATACGATGCGCTTGGTCTTGCCGAAGCCGGTGAAGTAGGCGTTGCCGTGCGCGCTGCGCTTCGAGCCGTCCATCACGAACAGGCCGCTGGCGGTGAAGCCGCATTTGCCGAGCAGGGCCGCGATGCGCGCCTTCATCGCCTCATCCTGCAGCGGCGTGAACTTGTTGAACAGCGGCGCGATGAACGTCGGGTAGATGAACAGGATGAGCAGGTTGAAGACCATCCATGCCAGCCACACATACAGCCACCAGTATGCGCCCATGCGCTCCATCAGCCACAGCACGCCGAACAGCAGCGGCAGGCCGAGGCTCGCGCCGAGCAGCAGGCCTTTCAGTGCATCCTTGAAATACAGCGCCAGGGTCATTTTGTTGAAACCGAAACGCGCCTCGATAACGAAGGTGCGATACAGGCTGAACGGGGTTTCCAGCAGCGAGGAGAGCAGCAGCACCGCAACGATGGTCGCCACGCCCTGCGTGAGTGGCGAATTGAACCAGTTATTGCACAGGTCGGCGAGGAACTGGATGCCGCCTCCCAGCGTGAAGGCCAGCAGCAGCGCGGCATCGAACAGGATGCCGAGCACCGCGAAGCGGGTCTTGGCGGAAGTGTAATCCGCCGCTTTCTGGTGGTCGGCGAGCATGATTTTTTCGCGGAACGCCTCCGGTACAGCGGCGCGATGCGCGGCGATATGCGCCAGGTGGCGGCGTGCGAGCCACAGCTTGGCGAGCGAGGTGAATGCCAATGCGGCGATGAAAATAAAGGTAAATTGCGTTGCAGTCATGGAAGTGTGAATTCGATTTTCGTGGGAGGTGCGCTTGTGACACAATACGTGCCTTATTGTTCACATTTAAGACGCGCGAATTATGGCACAAAACCCAAACCACCTTGTCTGGATAGACATGGAAATGTCCGGCCTGTTGCCGGATACCGATCGCGTGATTGAAGTCGCGCTGGTGATCACCGACAGCAACCTCGAAACCATCGCCGAGGCGCCGGTGCTGGTGGTGCATCAGCCCGACAGCGTGCTGGACGGCATGGATGCCTGGAACAAATCCACCCACGGCAAGTCAGGCCTGATCGACAAGGTGAAAGCCTCCTTGCTGGACGAGGCCACGGTCGAAGCGCAGATGGTCGAGTTTCTCAAGGAATATGTGCCGCCCCGCATCTCGCCGATGTGCGGCAACTCGATTTGCCAGGATCGGCGCTTCCTGGCGCGCTGGATGCCGAAACTGGAGGATTACTTCCATTACCGCAACCTGGACGTGAGCACCGTCAAGGAGCTCGCCAAACGCTGGAAACCGGAAGTGGCGCAGGGCATAAAAAAACACAACAAGCATGAGGCTCTGGCCGACATCTACGAATCCATTGCCGAGATGCGCCACTACCGCGAGCATTTCTTCAAGCCGTAGCCAGTTCTATCCTGAAACCTTTTTTAGCCACAGATTTTCACGGATAAGCACGGATAAAATATTTCGTTAACAAAGGCTGGTATTTCATCCGAACGGTAATTGAAATGGCAGAGGCAACCCATTGTTCACCCGTGGCTCAACTGTGTTTTACAGGATTAGCGGCCCCGCTCAGATTTTCTGTTTGATGGCCAGCACCGCCTGGTTGCGCAGGGTGCGCAGCAGCGAGAGTTGCTGCTGCGAGAGTTTGAGGCTGTTGGCCTCGAGCATGTCGGCATAGAGGAGGCCGATCGCCTTACCGTTCAGTATCAGCGGCAGCAGGACGAAGCAGGGTGCATTGACTGTGTTCTTGTACCAGCTTGGAATTTTGTCGACGATATTGGTCGCGCGGGTATCCTCGATCGAAATATCCAGCCCTTTCTCAATCGATAGGTGGAAGACGTCCAGCACCGATTTTAAGGGAAAACGGAACCGCGGGATTATGTCGTTGATATCCGCGCCGAAGCCGAAGCGTGCGGCCATCATATCCAGTGGATTATTGCGAATCATGACCAGGGTTTGGCGGAATCCCATTCCGCGATACATGGTTTCCAGAATCATCTGCAATATGTCGTTGAGGTCGAAGTCGCTGATCATGGAGTTCATGACATCCTGCACCCCGGCGCTGAGGATGGCCTCGGCATCGGACGTGTTTTCGCCGGGCTGCTTCGAGACGGCTTCGTCGAGTTGCGGCATTGCCTGGCCATTTTCTTTCTTCTCTGGATCGAGTGATTTCGATTGTCCGCTCCACTGATGCGCCCGGCTGAGCAAGGGGCTTTCCGCGATACCGATGCCGAAGATCGCGGCGCGTTCGCCTATTTCGGTCAGGCCGGCGTCGAATGCGCTGGATATCCTGTCGCGGGAAATATTGCCGGCGTTTTCGTAGCGTTCCACCAGTTCGGCCAGGCGCGCCTGCTTGTTCTGGGTATGGCTCGAAGACACGAGGTCGCACAGGTCATGGGCCAGATTGATGGTGGCGGTCAGCTTGTCCATTTCACCCTCCGGAGCGGGAATCTTGCCGGCGGGCAGTTGGCGCATGCCGGTGAGCAGCCGGAGCGGAAATTTCCAGGTGTGCGCCACGCTCATGCCCAGTTCGGAATAGGAGCAGCCCAGTACGCGGGCTGCTGCAATTTCTTCATTTTCCCCTTGACGGACCAGCCGTCCGATTTCCTGGCTTTCTTCGTGAAAATAGTAGAGCGCCAGCATTTTCCCCAAGCTATGGAACATCGAGCAGACCATTATTTCTTCTGTGTCGCCAGTATCGTGCGCGCCAGAAAGTTGCGCCGCAACCGACCCGGCCAGGAGTCCCTTGATGATTTCTTCCTTGAGTTGCTTTGCCTGGGGCTGGTTCTGGAGAAATTCCATCATGATCAACGACGTTGCGATATTGCGCACGATGTCGAAGCCGAGGATTGCCACCGCCTTGGAGATGGTATTGATGGAGCCGCCGTATTTTGCGAAGGCGGCGGTATTGACCACCCGCAGGATCTTGTTGGTGAGCGCGAGATCCTTGAGGATGGCGCTGGCCAGCTGGCTGGCGTTTCGGGATTTCGAGGAGACGATTGTGTTAATTTCTGAGATTACGCCGGAAACGGCCGGGAAATCGCGCTTGTTGCGCATGCGCTGGAGCAGGAATTCCACGGTCGCATTGTGCGATTCGTCCAGGTATTCCCGCAATTCCACGGTCATCGCGCGCGAGTCCGGGTAGCGGTCATCCGGTTTTTTTGCTACGGCCTTGAGGATAATCGCTTCCAGTCTTTTATCTATCTGCTCATTGTGGGTGGAGGGGGCGGCGACTTGTTCATGCGCCGCGCGGTTCAGCACCTCGAACATATTCTCGCCGCCGACGGCGAACTTCCCGGTCACCATCTCGTAGAGCACCGTACCGACTGCGTAGACATCGGAAAGCGGCCCGCCGGGCTGGCCAGCGATGACTTCAGGGGCCACATAACGCGGCGTGCCGCTCAGGGAGGAGGCGATGGTCTGCTCGTGACTCCCAGCCACCGCCGCAAGCCCGAAATCCATCACCATCGGGATGCCGCTCTTCGCGATCATGATGTTGGCCGGTTTGATATCCAGGTGGGAGATGCCCTGCTCATGCGCACAGACAAGGGCTTCCAGTACTCCGGCAGCGATTTCCGCCGCGCGCGCAAATGGCTGGATCTTTTCCTGCTTCAGCACATGGGCAAGAGTTTTGCCCTCGATATAGGCATAGACGAGGTAGGGGACACCGCGGTCTTCACCGTAGTCGTGCAGGGGGATAATGTTGGGGTGCTGGAGCTTGCTGACGATGTGTGCTTCGCGGGTCAGTTGTTCTGCCTTGCGTTCCAGTTTGTGCAGCGTTTTGATGGCAATCTGCCGGTCGAGTTTCGAGTCGCGGGCGAGATACACCGCACCCTGCCCGCCCTTGCCAAGCTCACGGATGATTTCAAAACGGCCGATGGTTCGTGCTGGCATGATTGTGTGAATCAGGTTTGTTCTGGCCGCATGGCGGTTGGGTAAATGGGTTTGCGATCACGATGCGGCATTCTACATCATGCACCAGTGAGAGGCAGTATGCGCAAGCGGTGATGCGAAACGGTGCCCGGTATCGCGGGCGGGCGTCATGTTTTTTGCTTGATGGCCAGCACGGCCTGGTTGCGCAACGTGCGCAGCAACGATAGCTGCTGCTGCGAGATATTGAGGCTGTTGGCTTCAAGCATGTCCGCATAAAACAGGCCAATCGCCTTGTCATTCAGCATCAGCGGCAGCAGGATGAAGCCGGGCGCATTGACCGCGTCCCTATACCAATCGGGAATCTTGTCGGCGATGTTGAGCGCATAAATGTCCGCAATCGAAATATCCAGGCCTTTTTCGATCGACAGGTGAAATACGTCCGGCACGAATTTCAACGGAAAACTGAAGCGCGGAATTACTTCGTTGATCCCTGTGCCAAATCCGAATCGTGCAACCATGGTGCCCAGTTTGTTGTTGCGGATCATGATCAGGGTGCGATTGAATGTCATCCCGCGGTGCATGGTTTCCAGAACCATCTGCAAGATGTCGTTGAGCTTGAATTCGCCCACCATGGAATTCGTCACATCCTGTATGCCGGCGCCGAGTATCGCATCGGGGTCGAGCATCTGCGCAACGGCATCCCCCTCGCCATTTTGCATTACCGCCTGATCCAGCCGGGTCATGCCGTCCAGCGCGTCTTTGGCCTTTGTTTGATTGGCGGTTTTCAGCGAACGTCCGTTCCACTGGCGTACCCGGCTTAGCATCGGGCTGTTGGCGGTGCTGATGCCCAGCATCGCGGACCGGTTGGACAATTCGCTCAGCCCGGTATGGATGGCGCCGGATAATTCCTGGTCCGATATCTTGATTGCATCCCCGTACCGCGCAGCCAGGTCGACCAGGGATTGCTGTTTGTTCCGGATATTGGCCGAAGTGGAAATCTCGCACAATTCATGGGCGAGATTGACCGTTATGGCCAGGTTATCCAGCTCGCCGTGCGCGGCTTTGATTTTTTCGCCGGACAGCTTGCGCATCCCGGCAAGCAGCCGGGGCGGAAAATTCCAGCTGCGCACCACGCTCAATCCCAATTCCGCATAGGGAATCCCCAGTATCTTGACGGCGGCTTCTTCCTCGCTTTCTCCTTGCTCCATCAGGTGGGAGATTTCCTGGCTTTCCTCGAAGAAATAATAGATGGCCAGCATTCTCCCCAGGTTGTGGAACATGGAACAGACCATCGCTTCCTCGATGTCGCAGATGCCTTGCCGGGCCGACAATTGTGCCGCAACCACGCCGGAGAAGACCGCCTTGACGATTTCCTCCTTGAGTCGCGTCGCCTGGGGCTTGTTTTGCAGGAATTCCAGCAGGATCAGCGATGTCGCAATATTGCGCACCGTTTCAAAGCCGAGAATGACCACGGCCTTGGAAATGGTGTTGATGGTGCCGCCGAACTGTCCGTAAGATGCGGCATTGACCAGTTTCAGCAGCTTGTTGGTCAGGGCGAGATCATGCAGGATGACGCCGGCAAGCTTGCTGGTGCTTTCCGATTCTGAAGAGACGATCTGGTTGATTTCGGAAATGATACCGGACAGGGCGGGAAAATCCTGTTTGCTGCGCATGCGCTGAAGCAGGAATTCCGTCGCCGCATCGCGCGTCTCGCTGAGGTATTCCTGCAGTTCCTGTTTCATCGCGTCTGCGCTCGAGTAGCGCTCGCCCGGCATTTTTGCCACGGCCTTGAGGATGATCTCCTCCAGTTTTTCGTCCATCTGCTCGTTGTGTATGGAGGGTGGAGCGATCTGCTCGTGCGCCGCGCGATTCAGCACTTCGTACATGTTTTCGCCGCCGACTGCATATTTCCCGGTCACCATTTCGTAGAGCACCGTGCCGAGGGAATAGATGTCCGAAAGGAAATCGCCGTGCTGCCCGGAAATAATCTCGGGAGCCACATAGCGGGGCGAGCCGCTCAGGGGGGAGCTGAGGGTTTGTTCGTGGCCGCCGGCCGTCGTCGCCAGCCCGAAATCCATCACCATCGGCGTGCCGTTCTTGGCGATCATGATATTGGCCGGTTTTATATCCAGATGGGAGATGCCCTGCGCGTGCGCGTAGGCAAGGCCTTCCAGCACACCGACAGTTATTTCCGCCGCCCGCGCAAACGGCAGGGTCCTTTCCTGTTTCAGCAATTGGGCGAGGGTTTTCCCCTCGACATAGGCGTAAACCAGATAAGGGGCGCCCTGGTCTTCGCCGGAATCGTACAGTGTGATGATGTTGGGATGCTGGAGCTTGCTGACGATACGCGCTTCATGGGTCAGTTGCTCGGTCTGCTGGCCCAGCTTGCGCAGCGTTTTGATCGCAACCCGCCGGTCAAGCTGCGGGTCGTAGGCAAGATATACCGTTCCCTGCCCGCCCCTGCCGAGCTCACTCAAAATTTTAAAACGGCCGATCATTTGTCCGGGCATGGTTAACAAAAGCTAGATATAAACGGAAAGATATTGTTGGTTAAGCGCGTAGGGTATGAGCATATTTACCCTGTGAAATCCGGGACGTCGCCCCGGCGTCAGACGGGGTTATTCTACACCAGGCAGTTCCATTTTTCGCCGCAAGGTTTCCGGGCGGTGCAAGCCGTTTCGCCAAAAAGTATAAAATGCGGCAGCCGGTGTTTTTCGACGGCCTCAAATTTTTATTTCAACAATATTACGGTGCGGGAGATTTAAATTATGCAGGAATCGCCATATCTGGAGGGCAATGGGTTTCTGATGGGGAAGCTGCAACACCTCCCTTTTCTCGGTACGGTAAGCGAAAAATATATCAAAGACATCCTGCGCTTCAGCAAAATAAGGAAATTTGATGACGGGGAAATCATTACCAAGGAAAAGTCTTATGACAATTGGGTCTATATCCTGTTTTCCGGCGCAGTGAGGATTGAAAAAAACGGGAAGGAAATCGCCAGGTTCGATGAAATCGGCAGCACTTTCGGCGAGCTTGCGGCCATCGATGGAAAGGCTCGCTCCGCGTCCGTCAAGGCGATCGGCCCGACGGTTTGCCTCGCCATCGATACTTCCTTCATGAATGAAACGGCAGAGCCGCTTGAACAGGCGCTTTTTGTGTCCGTTTTGTACAAGCTTTTTGCCGAGGTTATCGCCCAGCGCCTGCGTTCCGCCAATGACGAACTCGCCAGGGTGCGCTTGGAGCTTGAAACGCTGAAAAGAGATAAAGGCTGAGAATGGCTATTTCTTACTTGGCGCTTTGCCGTCACTTCGATCCGGCAGGCCCCACACCTCAACCCCGGCCCTCCACAATTGGTCGATTACAGGTTGCGCCTGGTCTGGCGCAGCGCTGCTCCAGAAGCGCTCCGTGCCGGTGCGCGCCTCAAGCGACAGCAGGCCGGCATCCGCCAGCCTGCGGCGGAGCTCGCGCGCGACCGCGGCGGACGGATCGATGATCGCAACCGATGGCCCGGCGATTTCGCGGATGAGCGGGGCGAGGAACGGGTAATGTGTGCAGCCCAGCACGATGGTGTCGGCCTGACGTTCCAGCAACGGCAGGACATATTGCTCGAGCAACGCGCGGGTCCGGCCGCCGGACAAATCGCCGGCTTCCACTTGTTCGACTAGTCCTGGACAGGGCTGGATCAGGATATCGACCCCGGCACCGAACCGGCTAAACAGCCGCTCGAAATTTTCGCTGGCAAGCGTGCTGCCGGTGGCCAGCACGCCGATCACGCCGGATTTAGTGTTCGCCGCCGCCGGTTTGACGGCAGGCTCCATTGCCACGATCGGCAGCGGGAATCTTGCGCGCAGTGTCTCTATCGCCGCCCCGGTTGCCGTGTTGCATGCGACCACGATGGCCTTGGCGCGCTGGCTCACCAGGAACTCGACGATCGCAACCGATCTCGCCTCGATCAGTTGACCGGGTTTGTCGCCATACGGCGCATGCCCGGAATCCGCCACATACAGCAGGTCTTCGCCCGGCAACTCACGGCGGATTTCGCACAGCACCGATAATCCGCCGACACCGGAATCGAATACGCCTATGGGGTTTGCGGCGGCCATTTTCAGGGAACTGTTTCTTGTCAAATGTAGCGTGCGCTGTGCGCACGGTTTATGAATTATGTCGTGCGCACAGCGCACGCTACGCTGGCGACGAACTGCTGGATTTCGTGTTTCCTGGTGCGACCGCTACAAGCCGCGTTTCCTGCGCGAGGAAACCTGCTCGCCGCCAACTCCCCAGTTGTCCGTAGGAATTTCATCGATCACAACCATGGTCGTCGCCGGGTTCTTGCCGAGCACATCCTTGAGCAAAGTGGTGACGCCCTCGATGAGTCTGGCCTTCTGCTCGGAGGTGACGCCTTCTTCGGTGATCTTGATGTTTACGTATGGCATGGTTGCTCCAGTGAATCTAGTCATCGTAGGTTGGGTTAGCGGTTTCACCGCGTAACCCAACGCTTTTTTATAAATGATGTTGGGTTACGCGCTGCGCGCTAACCCAACCTACCTCTTCGCCCCCAGCGCCAGCGCGCGCAGCCTGCCTTGTTCCAGCGCCGCCGCATCCGGTTCGATCAGCCAGCCTTGCAGATTATCCAGCACCAGGTCGGTCAGCGCGTGCATCCAGTCGTTGCGGTCGTTGAGGCAGGGGATGTAGCGGTATTCGCCGCCGCCCGCGTGCTGGAATTCCTCCTTGCCTTCGAGCGCGATTTCTTCGAGCGTCTCCAGGCAGTCGGCGACGAAGCCGGGGCAGACCACGTCCAGGCGTTTGACCTTTTGCCGGCCGAGTTCCTTGAGCGTGGCGGCGGTGTAGGGTTGGAGCCATTCGTGCCTGCCGAGGCGCGACTGGAAGCTGACGGCATATTGTTCGGGCTTCAGGCCGAGTTCCTGTACCAGCAGGCGTGAGGTCTTGTGGCATTCGCAGTGATAGGGATCTCCCTTGTCCAGCATGTCTTTCGGCAGGCCGTGGAAACTCATCAGCATTTTTTCCGGCCGGCCATGTTTCATCCAGTAGTCGTTGATGCTGTTCGCCAATGCCTTGATGTAGCCGGGATGGTCGTGGAAGTGTTTGATGGTGCGCAGCGCGGGGGTGTTGCGCATCTGCTGCAACTCGTCGAACACGATGTCGCACACCGTGGCGGTGGTGCTG
>JAUYGW010000311.1 GCA_030690245.1 Gallionella sp.
ATGCCGCTGGATATGCACTACAAAAACGGCCGCGTCAAACTCGAGATCGGCCTGGCCAAGGGCAAGAAACTGCATGATAAAAGAGCGACCGAACGTGAAAAGGACTCGAAGCGCGAAGCGGCTCAAGCCATGAAAAAAGAGCGCAGGTAGCCAAAACTCGCTCTTTTACGGCGCAGGCTAACCTGTGCTTGTACAGGTTAAGCTCGCAACGCGAACGGCCGAAGCCACAACGCGCCACCGAGAAAGAAAAAGATTCCAAACGTGAAGCCGCGCAGGCCATGAAGAAGGAGCGGCGCTAGTCAGAGCGAGGCACAAATAGGCCGTTCGGCATATTGTTCTTGAGGCAGTTTTAGCGCAGTATCCAAGCCTTTGTTATTGCCTGGACACAGCAAAATTATGCGGCATTCAGCCCCACATTATCAGACACCGTTGGTGTCTAGTTAACGTTAGGCCGTCAATGTACTCGGGTTAGACTCAATAAATATTAAGGATAAACAATGGGATATTTCAGCCCTTCTGATAACGTAAAAGCCGAGCTTGTTGACGCATTAAAGCACCACTTTCCTGAGTTTCACAAATCAGAAAGTGACATTAAGTCTGAGGCAGAGCGTTTTTATAAGACAACTGAATATTCCAAAAACCAATCAACAGTGAGCGCATTTGTAACTTTTATGCAAGGTCAGAAAAGTTGGACCTCTGTTTTCGAATATCGTAAAAAATCACCACCAATCCAGAGAGAGTTCTGCTGGTATTGCGTGAGAAAAAATGGAGACTGAGTTATGGATTGATATAACCGAAGTGAACAGTGCACATTAAATGCCAAACTCTATGTCACTTCCTCAACAAAATTCAAAATGAGTATCAACATTTCAATCAGGAGAAAATAATGAGCGGAGCGTATATAACGATCGGTGAGACCAGAATTAAAAAATCGAATATCAAAACCTTCGGAATTAGCCATCAAAATGTGCCGGCGCAAAAACTGATAAACGCTGAACGCATATTAAATGGTATTCAAGGAGTCTTTGGTGGCGGCAGTTTCTCTGATGAGTTTTCTAGAAATCCGCCAAGTCAACGCGGAAAACGCTACCTATTCGTAACCACATACCAGAATGACAACTATCAATTTTTTGAAAATGAGATAAACATCGAAGATGCAGTTAAAGTATTAGAAGAAGGATAGGAGATAGAACGATTAAATTTTGGTCGTTGCCCAAAACCTAACCTTTCATTCGAGAGGGACTGGCTACGCCAGCCCCTCAATTTGAACGTTAAAAGGCTGCTTCGAACACTCCCACCCACCTAAAATGCCCCGCCTCCCCTTCTTCCTCCTGCTGGCACTGCTCTCCACCGCCAGCCTCGCCCAACCGAAAGGAGCCGCCATGACCGAAACCAACCAAACCGCCTATCTTGCCGGCGGCTGCTTCTGGGGCATGGAAGAACTGGTGCGGGAGATTCCCGGCGTGCTGGCAACCGAAGCCGGTTACACCGGCGGCGGCACGCCGGCGGCGACCTATGAGCAGGTGAAAACCGGACGTACGGGTCATGCCGAATCGCTGAAGATCGTGTTCGACCCGAAGCGGCTAACCTACCGCCACCTGCTGTTCGAATTTTTCCGCATGCACAACCCGACCACGCGCAACCAACAGGGCAACGACATCGGCACGCAATACCGCTCGGCGATTTTTTATGCCAGCGAAGAACAGAAGCGCACCGCCGAGGAAGTCATCAAAACCGTGGATGCCTCCGGCGGCTGGAAGGCCAAAGTCGTCACCGAAGTCGTGCCGTTCAAGGAGTTTTACCGCGCCGAGGAATATCACCAGAAATACCTGGTCAAGAATCCGCGCGGCTATACCTGTCACTACATCAGGCGGATGGATTTGGGGGAATAGCGTTCAATCTCATGCCATGCCGATCGCCACCACACATACGGTCAGCAGCCCCAGCACCAAATTCAGCGCGACCAGCTTGCGGATCTTGCCCAGCATTTCTCCCGCCTCTTTCCAGCGTTGTTTGGCGACGTGCAAGCTGAACGGCACGTAGCAGGCAAAAAACACATAGCCAAAAATCGCCATCATCGCCAGCCCCAATGCCAGCATGATGTGGACATGGCGCGCTGCATAGGCGATGCCGCCGTCCAGGTAAATCAGGTAAAAACCCGTGACCAGTATCGCGCCGGCCGCGCCCCATACCCAGTTGAAGAAACGGCGGAACACTGCGTCCAGCAGTTTGAGTCGTTGCGGCGGTTCGAGCGTTTCCACGGCGGCGGGGCGCAACACCAGATGCGCGAAAAACATGCCGCCCACCCAGATCAGGACGGCCAGCAGATGGATGAGTTTGAACAGGGTCATGGTTTTTATTGGGCGACTGTTGGTTGAATAGCACGATACATGAAAACCGTCCTCTCCCCTACCCCGCAGGCGGGAGAGGAAATAAAAGTTCGCGCACGGGTTTGAAACTCCGGCGGTGCACTTCGGACACGCCGTGTTCGCGCAACGCGGCGATATGCGCGGCGGTGGGATAGCCTTTGTGATCGGCAAAACCGTAAAGCGGGTACTGTTCGTGCAGTTGCAGCATCAGTTCGTCGCGCGCGGTCTTCGCCAGGATCGACGCGGCGGAGATCGCCGCGACCTTGCTGTCGCCCTTCACGATAGCCTGACTGGGAATGCCGGTCTGCGGGCAATACAGGCCATCCACCAGCACTTGATGCGGCTGCAACTTCAACGCCAGCACGGCGCGGCGCATCGCCAGCAGCGTGGCTTGCAGGATGTTGAGCCGGTCGATCTCGTCCACTTCGGCGTAGGCCACCGCCCAGGCAAGCGCGCGTTCGCGGATGATCGGCGCAAGCCGGTCGCGCTGCCGCTCGGAGAGTTTCTTGGAATCGGCCAGCCCTGCGATGGGGTTGCCCGCGTCGAGGATCACCGCCGCCGCACTCACCGGCCCGGCCAGCGGGCCGCGCCCGGCTTCATCCACACCGCAGATCAGAATTTGTATTCCCGTCACAACTCCTCCCAGCCTCCCCTTGTCAGGGGAGGAGTGTACCCGGCAGATAGGGCAGGATGGCCGCAGCAGCTTTCTGCGCGGTGTTCTGGCGCAAGGTTTGGTGCAGTGCGGTGAACGTCTCTTCGAGCCGCGCCACGGCATCCTTATCATTGACCAGATTGAGCAACGCCTGGGCGAGGTTCTCCGGCGTGGCATCTTCCTGCATCAGCTCCGGCACGACAAAGCGTTCGCACAGGATATTGGGCAGGCCGAAATAAGGTTGATAGCTTTTGCGCTTCATCAACCACCAGGAGAGCGCCGGCATCTTGTAGGTGATGACCATCGGGCGCTTGAGCAGGGCGCACTCCAGCGTCGCCGTGCCGGAGGCGACCAGCGCAATATCGGCGGCGATCATCGCATCCTGCGCATGGCCGAACAGCAGCGTGATCGGTAGTTGTTGCGCGTCGCAATCGTAGAGCGCCTGATCGAAGATACCGCGCGTCTCGCGGCTGACCAGCGGAATCAGGAAGCGCGCATCGGGTATCTGTTGCAGGATCAGCCTGGCGGTCTCGATGTAGGTATGCGCGAGGTGTTTCACTTCGCTCTGGCGGCTGCCGGGCAGGAACGCAAACACCCTGGCTTTCAGCGGGATGCGCATCGTCTCGCGCATCTCGGTGCGCTTCGGGCGCTCCGGCAACATGTCTGCAAGCGGATGGCCGACGTAATCGACCGGAATGCCGGCTTGCTGATAGAGCTTGGGTTCATGCGGGAACAGCGCAAGCATGTGCGATACGGCGCGCTTGATCTTGTTGATACGCTCGCCGCGCCACGCCCAGATCGACGGGCTGACGTAATGGACGGTGGGGATGCCGCTAGCCTTGAGTGCGAGTTCCAGATCGAGATTGAAATCCGGCGCGTCCACCGCGATGAACAAATCCGGGCAATTGGCCAGAAAATACTCGCGCAGCCTGCGGCGGATGCCGACGATCTCGTAGTAGTGGCGCAACACCTCGACATAGCCGCGCACCGCGAGTTTTTCCATCGGGAACAACACGTTCATCCCGGCGGATTGCATCTTCGGGCCGCCAATGCCGACGAACTCGATATCGGGGCGCGCTTCCTTCAAGGCTGCCATCAAATGGCTGCCAAGCAGGTCCCCGGAGGCTTCGCCCGCGACGATGCCGATTACAGTTTTTTTCTGCGTCATTGAAACAGCCTATTATTCT
>JAUYGW010000320.1 GCA_030690245.1 Gallionella sp.
TCGAGGTGGGGTACGGCCTGGAAGGGGCGCTCAATGACGCCACCAGCAAGCGCATCATCAGCGAGATCATTACGCCGCGCTTCAAGCAAGGGGATTTCTATGGGGGTATTACCGCCGGGGTCGACCAGATCATCCGCGTAATCGACGGCGAGCCGTTGCCGGAACCCAAAGGAAAGACCCCCGGCGACACCGCAGATATACAGCAGTATATTCCCGTCATTTTTATTCTCGCGCTCGTTGTGGGTGGGGTGCTGCGCTCCGTGCTGGGCAGATTCCCTGGCGCACTCGTAACTGGCGGGGCTGTGGCCCTCATCGCTTGGTTGTTTGCCGGCGCGGTATCCATTGCGTTGGTCGCGGGTGTGATTGCGTTGTTCTTCACATTACTTGGGGGCGGTATGGGCGGGCATGGTTTCGGTGGTCATCATGGAGGATCCGGCCGAGGGGGTTTTGGCGGCGGCGGTTTCAGCGGAGGCGGTGGAGGCTTTGGCGGCGGCGGCGCGTCGGGGAGGTGGTAACGATGAACATTAAACGCATAGCGAAGCATCTGATGATGACCCACTGGCAGGTCAACCGGGCTTTCTCCCGCCAAACCTTGATCGCGATTGAGCAAGCGATAAAAACGAGCGAGACCGCACACATCGGAGAAATTCGATTCGCGGTGGAAGGCGCACTGGACGGCACGCCGCTGTTCAAGGGGCAATCCGCGCGAGAACGTGCGATCGACATGTTTTCGCAACTGCGGGTGTGGGATACCGAACACAACAACGGCTTGCTGATTTATCTGTTGCTCGCCGACCGGGACGTGGAGATTGTTGCCGATCGCGGGATTCACGCGAAGGTGGGCTCGCAGGAATGGGAGAAGATATGCCGCAAGATGGAAACTGCCTTTAAACAGGCGAACTACGAAGGGGGCGTGGTCAGCGGCATTCAGGCGGTGACACGGCATCTGGCAGAACATTTTCCCGCTGTCGGCGCTGACCGGAATGAATTGCCAGACAAACCGGTGGTGTTATAGCTCAACCAACCTTGTCGTCTTGTCGCAATGTATGTAACTGAGCGTGGTCTGGTTTTCTGGTCGGGCATCTCTGAAAAAATCCGTGAATGGACATTTCTCAGAAGCTCTCTAATCAACGTTGGATAACCTAGGAGAGATAGAAAATGAAACGTCAACTGATGCAAGTTCT
The DNA here is from genome assembly GCA_030690245.1 of Gallionella sp. Lineage (GTDB taxonomy): Bacteria > Pseudomonadota > Gammaproteobacteria > Burkholderiales > Gallionellaceae > Gallionella. Next base: position 1,185 of record JAUYGW010000320.1, read on the forward strand.
GTTTGTGAATGTTTTGATGTTCCTCCCGCTGGCCGATGCGCTCGCGGGTTCACCCGCGCAGGTGCAGAAAACGCCGGCGGAAACAGTCCGGCCGCCTGCTGCGGATGCCACCCATGCGCAGGAAATCGACAAGGCGTACCGCCAGCAACTGAGAAACGGCAGCCTGATGATCGGACATACGAGCCTCGCGTTGATGGCGCTGGAGCATGGGGTTCTCGATGTTGCGAGTCAGGACGTGGACGTAGCCCTGAAGCTTGCCCGAACGTTGGAAAAGAGTGTACCCGAGTTCAAATCCAGGGACACGTTGAGCTTCGGCAAGTTGACCCATGAAGAGGAAAGCGCCACCAGGGTGTTCTATATCCCGATCGTGGACGAGAGCTTCATGGTGCACGGCCTGGATACGCGCGGCAGGAAACACGAGAAAATCCGCGAAACCGACGCCAAAATGATCCATACGCATGTTTCACTGGACATCCGCAAGGCGGTCAGCGGCCTGACGGACGCGAAGGCCGCGCTGGAAAAGAAAGACGCCAAGGCAGCGGAAACGGCGCTGAACGGTATCCTGAGCGCCGCCGTGGCCGATGAAGTGATTGTGAGCGATCCGCTGCATGTGGCACATGACAACCTGGTCCTGGCCGAGAACCTGCTGCGCGAGAAGCGTTACGAGGCCGCGCGTTTTGCCCTCAAATACGCCAGCAAGGGTTTTGAGGATTATGGTTCACGGCTGCATGATCCAGCGCGGAAACAGCATGTGGAACAGATGCAGAAGGATATCGACGCACTCGCCGAGCAGCTGCGTAAGGAAGATCCCACCAGGCTGCAGAAGGCCGCAGATACAGTTAAGGGCTGGGGCGCGAAGGTAAAAAAGTGGTTTGGACATCCCTCTCCCCAACACGGTCACAAGCCAGAACCACAAGGCCGGTAACGTCCATGGACTTCCTCGTCATTGGCGCGTGATTCGGATGTGGCGTGGTGACCTGAAGCGGCAGCACGGCGAAATTACAGTCTAAAACTCTCTAAGGAGGCATTATGGAACACAAGCATGAATCTGACAGCGATGGTGCGATGAAATCCAAGGCTAACATTGCGTTTATCGTCTTCCTTGTCATAGGAGGTTATTTCCTGATTACCGAGCATCGGGCGCACCTTTTCGGGTGGCTATCGGGCTATGGGATATGGCTTCTGTTGCTAGCCTGCCCTTTGATGCACCTGTTCATGCACGGCGGCCATGACCATGGTGGTCACGGGTCGAGTGAAGCATCGAACGAAACAACTGAGGAGAAGAAATAATGGATCACAACTCCGCTCCGGCCTACGGACTCTGGTCGCTGGTGATCATAAATTCACTGGTGTTCATCATCTTTGCATTCAGCTTTGCCAAACCCCAATCATCACGTGACTGGCGTTCGTTCGGCGCGTTCTCGGCTTTTCTGGTTGCGTTGTTTACCGAGATGTACGGGTTCCCGCTGACGATCTACCTGTTGTCAGGTTGGCTGTCAACGCGCTTTCC
>JAUYGW010000332.1 GCA_030690245.1 Gallionella sp.
GGCTGGCGCAAGGCACACTCGTTCAAACCTTTCAGCGTGTTTTCAAACTACGCGCTGATTGTTGCCGGTGGCTTGTTGTTCCTGATGCAGATGCATGGCTACTCGCACGTCAGTAACCCGGACGAGTTCGGCTTTAGTGCCGACAACCATGTTCACGAGCATATCAAGATGAATGAGGCGCGTGCTGCGGAACTCGTCAAGCAGAATAGCCACGAATCCATTGATTGATAGGAGGGAATACCAGTGCGAACCCTGTTTGTTTTTTCAGTCTGCCTGGCTATCATGGCAGTTGTTTCCGGTTGCGATGCTGGGCACGGACACCCCCATGACGACAAATCACCTTCACAAAACCATAAGTCAATCGACTAATTTTCCAAGGAGTTAATAATGCGTAATGTTTCGACAGTTCTACTCGTTTCATCCCTTCTGTTCACATCGCCGGTAATGGCCGGAGCGGGCCACGATCACGGTAGCGGAGGCCATTCTCACGGCCCGGTTTCCAGTGAGGCCGTCATCATGAAAGCCACCGAGAAGGTTAAATCACTTGCCGAGAGCGGCAAGATTGACAAAAGCTGGGTTGGCATCAAAGCTGTCGGCGCTACCCAGAAGACTTTCGCCAATGAGTCCGAGTGGGTGGTAACGTTCAAGAACGAAAAGGTAAGTGACGTAGCGAAGCAGATTTTGTATTTATTCTTTACCCTGGATGGCAGCTACATCGCCACCAATTTCACCGGCAAATAAGCAATGACGGTGGGCGCTGCGTAGTGCCCACCGTTTTCCACTGAATTCAATCGAACAAAACACAATGCAGCGGCGCGTTATTCTTCACCCCGGCGTGCTCGAAGCTCTCGCCGCCGCCCTGTTGTTTGGCGTCGCAACGCCGCTCGCCAAATCGCTGCTGGAAACCGTAAGCCCGTGGATGCTGGCCGGTTTGCTCTATCTGGGTGCCGGTGTGGGGCTACTCGTCTATCGTCGAATTGCCGGTGCGCCATCGGTTCGCCTTCCCCCTGAAGATCGCCTCTGGTTTGCCGGTGCTGTTCTGGCGGGCGGAATTATCGGCCCGGTTCTGCTGATGTTCGGGTTGACCGGCATGCCTGCATCGGATGCCTCGCTGATGCTGAACGCGGAAGGTGTGTTTACAGCATTGCTTGCCTGGTTCGCCTTCAAAGAAAACTTTGACCGGAGGATTGCCCTTGGCATGGTGGCTATTGTGACAGGAGCACTCGTCTTGTCGTGGCCCGGCCAAGCACGGCTCGCCGGAGCATGGCCTTCCCTGGCGATTCTGGGAGCCTGTCTGGCATGGGGCATCGACAATAACCTGACACGCAAGGTTTCACTTACCGATGCCAGTTGGATCGCATCAATCAAGGGGCTGGTGTCGGGTATTGTCAATCTCTGTCTCGCTATTGCTCTGGGCGCCGAGATACCTGCGTTGCCGAATGTCGCTGGCGCCCTGCTGCTCGGCCTTTTTTCCTATGGCATCAGCCTCGTTCTGTTTGTAATTGGTCTGCGCCATCTGGGCACGGCTCGCACCGGGGCCTATTTTTCGGTGGCGCCATTTTTCGGTGCTATGCTTGCCCTGCTTATGGGCGATCCGCTCACAATTCCACTGGTTTCGGCCGGGCTATTGATGGCATTGGGTGTCTGGCTGCATCTGAGCGAACACCACAACCACCCACACACTCATGATCCGATGGTGCATACCCACGAACACGCTCATGACGAGCATCACTCCCATTCACACGACGATGAAGCACCACCGGGTACCCGGCACAGCCATCCGCACGTCCATGAATCGACAACACATACGCATCCGCATTTTCCGGATGCGCACCATACACACAGGCATTAGGCTAGGCAAAGTGTTGGTTGCACGCATTACCTCGCTTCAATCGGCAATTGACGGGAAGTGAATATAATCCGCTGAATTTCTGCTTTGGCACCTATCAGAACATCAAGCTGCCAAATTGCTTGCCGGAAAGCGGTTGCCCGTGACCACGCCCCAACCAGTTTTATGCTTAGTCGGATGCAGGCAAACGAATGGTGTACTGACCCGACTTTTCGTCGCGCACCACCAGCAGCAGCCGGTGCTTTTGCGCGTCTTCAACCAATTCCTTGAACGAACGATAGCCGTACGATGACTCGGTAAAACCCGGCCTGCGGCGCTGCATGGTTGTTTTGACCATCGACCCCCATATCCTTTCGTCCGAGCCGCGCTCTGTAATCAGCGCTTCGACAGTTTCAACGATAAAATCGAGCGCTTCCTGGCGCCTGTCTTCCTCGCCCTTCGCTTCGTTGGGCTTCGCAGCACCGGCGGCAGGCCTGGCATGAGCCTTCTTGGCAGCCTGTTTCTTTTTCGCCTCCTGCTCCCGAACCAGGTCATCATAAAAAATAAACTCATCGCAATTGGCGCTGAGCAGATCCGAGGTCGAGTCTTTCACGCCGATGCCGATCACGTACTTGTTGTTCTCGCGCAGCTTCGAAACCAGCGGCGAAAAGTCCGAGTCGCCGCTGATGATCACGAAGGCATCCACATGAGCTTTGGTGTAGCAGAGATCCAGCGCGTCCACGACCATGCGGATATCGGCCGAATTCTTGCCCGACTGGCGCACATGCGGAATCTCGATCAGCTCGAAGGCGGCCTCATGCATCGTCGCCTTGAACTCCTTGTATCGGTCCCAGTCGCAATAGGCCTTTTTGACCACGATACTGCCCTTGAGCAGCAGGCGCTCCAGCACCTTCTTGATGTCGAACTGCGCGTACTTCGCATCGCGCACGCCCAAGGCGACGTTCTCGAAATCGCAGAACAGCGCCATGTTGGTAATCTCAGGTTGAGCGGCCATGTTTGTCTCCTTGATGCATTGCGTTGTTTAACAGCGAACAATCGCGGGCATGGCCCGCTCTACAACACCTTGCCGGGATTCATCAATCCCTGCGGGTCGAAAACCTGCTTGATGCTGCGCATCAGTTCGAGCTCCAGCGGGTCTTTGTATTCGCGGACGGTTACACGCTTGAGCTGCCCCAGGCCGTGCTCGGCGCTGATGCTGCCGTTGAATTCGCGCACCACCTGATAAACCAGCCGGTTCACTTCGCCCTCCTGTTGTGCGATGAAGAGTTCGTTCTGTGCGGCATCCGGCAGCGAGACGTTGTAATGGATGTTGCCGTCGCCCATATGGCCGAACGCGACGATGCGCACGCCGGGATAGGCGGCGTGCATTGCGGCATCGGCGCGCGCGATGAATTCCGCCACGCGGCTGACCGGCACGGAGATGTCGTGTTTGATGCTGATGCCCTCCTGCTTTTGCGCATCGCTGATGTTCTTGCGCAGTTTCCACCAGTTCTCCGCCGCATCGGCATCGGCGGTGACGCCAAACTCCGGAATGTCCGCGCCGAAACCCTGGATCGCGCCGCGCAGCGCGTCGTCCAGCGGGCGTTGCAGCACGTCGCTCGACTGGATCAGCAGATAATATTCATACTGCCTGGTAAACGGTTCGGCGGTGCCGGGAACATGCCGGAGCACGATGTCCAGGCTGCTGCGCGAGACAAGCTCGAACGCGCTCAGTGTGTCGCCGCAGACGGCGCGGATATGCGCCAGCAGGCGCACGGCGATCGCGGGGTCGGTGATCGCCACAACGGCGGTGGCGCTGGACTGCGGGCGCGGGAACAGCTTCAGCACGGCGGCGGTGATGATGCCCAGCGTGCCTTCCGCGCCGATGAACAGGTGCTTCAGGTCATAGCCGGAGTTGTCCTTGCGCAGGCTGCGCAGGCCGTTCC
>JAUYGW010000338.1 GCA_030690245.1 Gallionella sp.
TGAACGCTCACCCAGGTGGTGTCTGGCGTTTTTGTGACAACCAACTGTTTTTCTTCACGTCCTTCGTGTTCTTCGTGGTTCAAATGAGGTTTTAAGGATGAATAAAAGATGGGACGGGGTTGAACGGCGCAACACCGCCCAGTTGCGCGAACTTGCGGAGGCAATGCTAGCCAACATCATGCCGGTGCAGGTGCAGAAACGACCTGTTGAGGAACTGCTGCACGAGCTTCAGATACAGCATCTCGAACTGGAGATGCAGGCCGAGCAACTGCGCTCCGCGCAGAACGCCCTGGAAGAATCCCGTGACCGTTACGTGAGCCTCTATGATTTCGCACCCGTTGGCTACCTGACGCTCACCGATGCGGGGCTGATCGCCGAAGTGAATCTCACCGGCGCCGCACTGCTTGGGGTGGAGCGTAAAAAATTGTTGCAGGGCCGCTTCACGAAATTTATCGCGCCCGAGGACAGGGATCGCTGGTATCAGCACTTCTCGCGCGCACTGCAACAGGGCGGGAAACAAAATGGCGAACTGGCCCTCGTCCGCGCGGACGGCACGGTCTTCCATGCGCGGCTGGACTGCCTGCACATAGCGGCGGACGGCAAAGCCGGGATGATGCGCATCACGTTCACCGATGTCACCGAGTGCAAGCGCCTCAAAGAGGAGCTTGAGGAATCACGCCAGATATTGCGCGACCTGGCGGACAAGGTTGAAATGTTGCGGGAAGAAGAACGGAAATGTATTGCCCGCGAGGTGCATGATGAACTGGGACAAATCCTGACGGCATTGCGCATGGACGTCGCGCTGATCAATCTGCGCTTTGGCGAGCACAACGCGGCGCTGCTGGAAAAGACGCAAGGAATGTCCTTGTTGCTGGACCAGGCCGGCCGGTCGGTGCGCAATATCGTATCCAACCTGCGCCCGACCGCGCTGGATACGGGAATCGTTGCTGCCGTCGGCTGGCTGTGCGATGAATTTGCCGCGCATACCGGCAGTCCCTGCGTCCTGCATACGAACGAAGAGCACATTGACCTGGAAGAGGGGCGTGCGGTGGCGGTATTCCGCATCGTGCAGGAATTGCTGACCAACGTGGCGCGGCATGCCGGGGCAAGCCGCACACAAATTACCCTGACGCGGCATGCCGGAAAACTCCAGGTGGAGGTGCGCGACAATGGCAAGGGGTTCGATTTTCAGGCCACGCCACAAAACAAGTCATTCGGCCTGCTCGGGGTATTCGAGCGCGCCATCGCCCTGGGGGGTAATGTTGAAGTCGTCAGCGCGCCGCAGCAGGGAACCGCGGTTACCATCAGCATGCCAACCAAACTGAACGGAGACAGTAGATGATTCGCCTGTTGATTGCCGATGATCATGAAATCGTGCGCGAGGGATTGAAGCAGCTCATTGCGCTGACGATGGACATCGAAATAGCCGGAGAGGCCACCAACGGCGAGGAGGTATTGCAACTAGTGCGCGGCGGCATTTTTGACCTGCTGTTGCTCGATATGAACATGCCGGGCGTTAGCGGCTGCGAATTGATCGGGCTCGTCAAGGCGTGCCGGCCAGCCTTGCCCATCCTGGTTTACAGCATGCACAACGAAGCTCATGTCGCAAGCGGCACATTCAAGGCCGGAGCCTCGGGCTATTTCACCAAGAACAGCAACCCGAAAATGCTGATGGAGGCCATTCGCAGGGTGAGCGGCGGCGGCCAATATATCGATCCGGCGATAGCCGAACAGATGGCATTTGACAGCGCGTTTCCGCAACTTAAATTGCCGCATACTTTGCTTTCGGATCGCGAGTTCGAGATATTTCGCCTGCTGGTCGCAGGCAAGAGTGTTAATGAAATCGCCGAGCAATTGTTCATCAGCAACAAGACGGTCAGCACCCATAAAACCCACCTGATGGAAAAGATGAACCTCCATAATGTGGCCGATATGGTGCGCTATGCCGTGCAACACAGGCTGGCCGACTGATCGTTTTCTTATTCTCGTCACCAGGAAAATTCCTACCCTTCCCTCCCGTTTTACCGATAGCAAATCAGTATCCCCTGATATTTATGCCATGTCGGGCGCGCCATAGTTCATCCCCGTTTAATTGTTGCTAGCAAGATGTTGAAAAGCATCAAAAACTGTTTGTGTCGAGCCCTCCGACTGCGCTCTGGGCAGGTGGCACGGCATATGTGCGCTGCCGCACCGAAGTTTCGCGGCCGCGCACACATAGTTGCAGTTCCTTGACGACGGAGGCCGCCAACGTCTTGCAGAGGGTCTCTATGCCGGCCACTCACACAAAAATTCGGAGAATGAAATGTTGAATAGCTATAAAAAATCCGGCGCCATGCTGTTTGTCGGGAAGGCTATGCTGGACATGAAGAAAATGAAAACCGAGTTGAATGAGCACCGTTATTGCCTTGAGCGAAATGTCAAACAGAGAACTGAGCCTTTGTTGAAGCGCATAGCATTGCTGGAATCCTGCAATACAACGTTGTGCGACAAACTTGCCTCGGTTCGCAAGGAGCTTACCGCTCTAAAGCAACAGTCTGTATACACCTTGGCAAAGAAAAATACGGAACCGAATGATCGCACCGTGAAGTTATATGTCATGAACAATCAGACCCAAAAACTGCTGGTATCGAACGTGCAAGACCAATGGGATGAGCATGCTACTGCCGCCTGAGCAATCCGCCGCATATTTGAAAGGAAATGTCATGAGCCAAAATCTCACCCAGCCCGAGGAAATCGACTATGTTCTGATGGAAATGGCGGGGCACGACATGAAGGCGGGCACGCCGGTCCCGGAGGGGGTGCTGTTGAACGGAGCCCGTTATGAATGCGATGAAGCCATCGGGGTGACGGGTTTTTCATATGGCATGGCGCAAAAGAAATCGGCACATGGCTTGCCTCGCCCATAATTATTCGATCGGGGCAGGTAACAGGGTTTAACCGTAACTGTAACTCACCAAGGAGAACCACCATGCAAATTGAAGAGGTGCGCAGCATCGCGAAGTCGCAAGGTATCCATCCCGGCAATCTTTCAAAAACCGAACTGATCAAGTCAATTCAGACGCAGGAGGGCAATTTCGACTGTTTTGCCAGCGCTTACGCCGGCGAATGCGATCAGGTCGGTTGCAGCTGGCGCGAGGATTGTTTTGAAACCGCCCAACAAGGAGAACTGTCATGAACCTGATTAAATGGGATCCCTTCAGGGAGCCCGACGATGCCGATGAGAACTCGGTGAAAGCCGAATTCAAGGACGGCATGCTCAACGTCACGCTGGCCAAGTCCGCGAAGGCCAAACCCAAGGCAATTGAAGTCTCGGTTTCGTAACAAACCCGCAGGGGGTTTCCCTGTTTTTTAAGCAAGGAGTTGGTCACATGGCAACTGGTACAGTCAAATGGTTTAACGATGCAAAGGGTTTCGGTTTCGTCACTCCCGATGATGGCAGCGATGATTTGTTCGCGCACTTTTCCGCCATCAACATGGGCGGCTTCAAGTCGCTCAAGGAAGGCCAAAAGGTCAGCTTTGAAGTGACGCAAGGCCCCAAGGGCAAACAAGCTTCCAACATTCAGGCTATTTAGCCAAAACGTGGATTTTTCACCAAGGAAGCGCAGATTAGATCGGATGATTTAATCTGCGTTTTCTCTATTTACCTAACAATAAATCGTTCGCCCTGATGTCCTTCGACATTGCTCAGGGCAGGCTTCGACAATATCAGGCACAGCCCGAGACTTAGAGCTTATCCGTAAATAATGTTTTCATCTACCTTGATCTTTCTAAATGCCATGATGGCCGCAGCCAAGTGGTTGAGTGCCAGAAAGCTGCGATCAAGTTTTTCGTACCTCACCAGCAGCTTACGAAAGCGATTGA
>JAUYGW010000345.1 GCA_030690245.1 Gallionella sp.
AAAAATTACTGGATCACTACGAACATCCGCGCAACGTCGGTTACATGGACTAGGATGCTGCGGAAGTGTTTACGGGCATGGTCTGCGCAACGGCCTGCGGCGAAGTGATGAAGTTGCAGATCAAGGTCGGCAATGACGGCGTGATCGAGGACGCGAAGTTCAAGACCTACGGCTGCGGTTCGGCGATCGCATCCAGCTCGCTGGTCACCGAGTGGGTCAAGGGCAAGACGGTCGATCAGGCTTTGGAGATCAAGAATACGCAGATCGCCGAAGAACTGGCGTTGCCGCCGGTGAAGATCCACTGTTCCATTTTGGCGGAAGACGCCATCAAGGCGGCGGTGGCGGACTACAAGAGCAAGCACGGCGCAGTGGTGGAAACCCTGGCCTGCGGGGAAAACTGCAAGGAGTAAGACATGGCAATCACGCTGACTGAAAATGCGGCCAAGCATGTGGAGAACTTTATTGCCAAGCGCGGCAAAGGTGTGGGTTTGCGCATCGGCGTGCGCACCAGCGGCTGCTCGGGCATGGCCTACAAACTGGAGTTTGCCGACGAGTTGGCCAGTGACGATCTCCAGTTTGTCAGCCATGGCGTCACGGTGCTGGTCGACCCGAAAAGCCTGTCATACATCGACGGCATGGAACTGGATTACACGCGCGAGGGGTTGAATGAAGGATTCAAATTCAACAATCCGAATGTCAAGAACCAGTGCGGCTGCGGTGAGAGTTTCGGTGTTTGAAAACTACTGCGCTCGGCATAACTGCGTTGCTCTTGGATTCGAAATGCTCATTTACTTGCATGTAAACTCCGCTTTCTCGTCCATTCGCGCCTTGTTCTGCCATCGCTCGTAACGTTTTCAAAATCGTATGCAGCTCGCCAGTTTCGACTTTCAGCACAACCACTTCCAGCTGTTCGGTCTTGCGCAGTCCTACCAGATAGACACGGCGCAGCTTGATCAGCAATACCGCGCCTTGCAGGCGCTGGTTCATCCCGATAAATCCGCCCACCTGCCCGATGCCGAGCAGCGTCTGGCCATGCAGCGCGCCACGCTGGTGAACGAGGCCTACCAGACTTTGCGCAGCCCGCTGCGGCGCGCGCGCTATTTGTTGTCGCTGCACGGGGTGGACACCCAGGAAGAAACCAACACCGTGATGCCGCTGGATTTTTTGATGGCGCAGATGGAGTGGCGCGAAGCGGTCAGCGAAGCGCGGCAGGCGCGCGATGAAGGGGCATTGGCGCAACTCGAAACGCGGTTGCAGCACGAAACGCGCGGACTTGAAGCGCAGCTTGCGGTTAAAATCGATGCTGAAAAGAATTATGCTGCGGCCGCCGCATCGGTGCGCAAGCTGCGTTTCATGGAAAAACTCGCGGAAGAAATTCATGCCGCTTACGATGCGATAGACAACTAAAGCTTGTAGTGGGTAGCTTGTAGCCGGTAGCCACCCCGGTTTGCTACCCGCTACAGGCTACAAGCTACAGGCTCAATAATGGCTTTACTACAAATCTCCGAACCCGGTTTAAGCACCCTGCCGCACCAGCACCGGTTGGCGGTGGGTATCGACCTCGGCACGACCAACTCGCTGGTGGCCACGGTGCGCAACGGCATCAGCGTGGTGCTCAACGACGAAAACGGGCGCGCCATGTTGCCTTCGGTGGTGCGCTATCTGGCCGACGGCAGCATCGCGGTGGGCGAGGCGGCGCAAGCCATGCAGAGCGAGGATGCCGCCAATACTATCGTCTCGGTAAAACGCTTCATGGGGCGCGGCCTCAAGGATGTCGGCGAGATCAGCCGCCTGCCTTATCGCTTTGCCGATGCCGCTTCGCCCTTCGCTACCTCGGGAGGCTCGGGGCAGGGCGGCATGCTGCAACTGCGCACCGTGGCAGGGGTGAAAAGCCCGGTCGAGGTGTCCGCCGAAATCCTCAAGGTACTGCGCAGCCGCGCCGAAGCCGCATTGGGCGGCGAGCTGGTCGGTGCGGTCATCACCGTGCCGGCCTATTTCGACGACGCGCAGCGCCAGGCCACCAAGGACGCGGCAAAATTGGCCGGACTCAACGTGCTGAGGCTGCTCAACGAGCCGACTGCGGCGGCGATCGCCTACGGGCTGGATAACGCAGCCGAGGGCATCTATGCGGTGTATGACCTCGGCGGGGGTACCTTCGATATTTCCATCCTGCGCCTGTCGCGCGGCGTGTTCGAGGTGCTGGCGGCCAACGGCGATTCCGCGTTAGGCGGCGACGATTTCGACCAGCGCATCCATTGCTGGTTGCTGGAAAAAAATCATCTTTCCGCGCTCGGCCCGCAGGACACGCGCCTGCTGCTGACCCATGCGCGCGCCGCGAAGGAACAATTGACCGAACATGCCGAGACGCGCATCACCGCGGTGCTGTCGAACGGTGAGGTGATCGACAACGTGCTGACGCGCAGCGAGTTCCATACGCTGTCGCAGAATCTCGTGCAGCACACCCTGCAACCGTTGCGCCGCGCATTGCGCGACGCGAAGCTGGGTGTTGCGGACATCAAGGGCGTGGTGATGGTCGGCGGCGCGACGCGCATGCCGCAGGTACAGCACGCGGTGGAAGAATTTTTCGGGCAAACGCCGCTGACCAACCTCGACCCCGACAAGGTCGTGGCGCTGGGCGCGGCGATCCAGGCCAACCTGCTGGCGGGCAACCGCAGCGGCGACGAGTGGCTGCTGCTCGACGTGATCCCGCTCAGCCTGGGCATCGAGACCATGGGCGGTCTCGCGGAAAAAATCATTCCGCGCAACAGCACCATCCCGACCGCGCGCGCGCAGGAATTCACCACCTACAAGGACGGGCAGACCGCGATGAGCATCCATGTGGTGCAGGGCGAGCGCGAGCTGGTGAGCGATTGCCGCTCGCTGGCGAAGTTCGAGCTGCGCGGCATCCCTGCAATGGTGGCGGGCGCGGCGCGCATCCGCGTGACCTTCCAGGTGGATGCCGACGGCTTGCTGAACGTGTCGGCGCGCGAGATGGGCAGCGGCGTCGAAGCGGCGGTTGCCGTCAAACCTTCCTACGGGCTGTCCGATGGCGAGATCACGCGCATGTTGCAGGAGTCCACGCAACACGCACAGGACGACATGCACGCACGCGCGCTGCGCGAGCAGCAGACCGAAGCGGAGCAGTTGCTCGAAGCGGTGCAGCACGCGCTGGAGCAGGATGGCAAGCTGCTCGATCAGGCCGAACGCACAAGGATCGAAACCCAGATGGGGCTGTTGCGCGATACCCTGCAACTGGCCGATCATCTGGCCATCAAACGCGCCGCGACCGCATTGAACGACGCCACCGTCAGCTTTGCACAGGCGCGTATGGACAAAAGCGTGGCGCATGTCCTGACGGGCAAGAATATCGCCGAACTGGGAGAAAAATAATGCCGCAAATGATTGTGCTGCCGCACGAGGAATTATGTCCGCAGGGCGCGCTGTTCGATGTCGAACCGGGGGTTACGATCTGCGATGCGCTGTTGCAGCATGGCGTGGAGATCGAGCATGCCTGCGAAAAATCCTGCGCCTGCACCACCTGCCATGTCATCCTGCGCGAGGGTTTCAATTCCCTGAAACCGGCGGAAGACCTGGAAGAAGATATGCTCGACAAGGCCTGGGGTCTGGAACCGACGTCGCGCCTGTCCTGCCAGGCGCTGGTGACGGACAAAGACCTGGTGGTGGAGATTCCGAAGTACACCATCAACATGGCAAAGGAAGGGCACAAATGAAATGGACTGATGTCAGCAGATCATTGCGTAGGTTGGGCAAAGCGTAGCGTGCCCAACCTACGGCTACGGCATGATAGCTTCATCTTTTTTGGTTCC
>JAUYGW010000281.1 GCA_030690245.1 Gallionella sp.
TCAAAACAATTGGACTCCGGTACATTGAAGCCCCGACCTAATTTCATTAGAAATTTTCCTGCGATGACATCCATCATTCCCCTCAGCGAAGCAAATTCCCTTGAAGAGTTCGTCAAACTTGTTGAATTGCTCCCATTGTTACAGGGTGATTCAATTTACCGAGGTCAAGCAGTTAAGGGCAATCTCATACCTGGTGTTTCCCGAAATAACCGTCGCGAAAATACAACTGCACTGGAGCGCGAAACGCTTAACCAACTCTCCTTGCGAGGAGCAAACCTTTTGAATTCGCCTTTGCAATCGACATTAGATCTCATGGTAATAGCCCAGCATTCCGGGCTTAAAACTCGCCTACTGGATTGGACAAGCAACCCTCTCGCTGCCCTATGGTTCGCATGTGCTGACCACATAGAAGGTGACGCATATGTGTACGCCTTAGGTAAAGAACAATTGCTTGTGAGCGACATGTATTCCAGCGATCCATTTGCACAATGTAAGACTCGTGTTTTCCAGCCGCGCCAAAACAATTTGCGGATTGTGGCGCAACAAGGTTGGTTTACGCTTCATAGCTACTCTTCTGAGAATAATGAGTTCATTCCGCTTGAACTCCAAGGAATGATGGAGAACCACACTCTTTTCGAAATCACAATTCCTGAAAAATCTCGTGAAAATATGACCCGCTCTTTAGACCGATACGGCATGAATCTTTGGACACTCTTTCCAGATTTGGAAGGCCTCTGTCGCCACCTCACTTGGAAACACCATCCCGATAACACAGACAAGTAGCGTGGGCACGAAGTGCTCACGCTGTGGATTTAGGTTTTGACTTACCTCCCCTGTGCGCCGCCGAGTAGCGCAGACTGGTCAGGGGTAGTCGGCGAGGACTGTCTGAGCGCGTAGCGCGAGTTCCGCAGCCGCCTGACCAGTCGAGCAACGCAGGGAACCGCACAGCGGCGGCAAACCGGGGTCGCCTTTTCTTCGGTCACCTTCTTTTGGCGACGCAAAAGAAGGTGACTAGCTGCCGGGCTACCCCCGGCGGTTTTGATTTTGTTCCAAGCCATTCATGCTTCGACAAGCTCAGCATGAACGGTCATAGCTCAACACGAACGGCCTAAATTTTCCAACACCTTCCGCACCGGCGTCGGAATCGCCGCTCGCAAAGCCTCTCCCACATCCAGCCACAAACTGCCCGGCTGCGTGGCCCGCAAGGGTTTGTGCGACAACTCGATCTTCAGCGGCGTGATGTGCAGCCTGAAGTGCGTGAAAGTGTGGGTGAACGTCGCCAGCCTCTCTCCTTCACTCGCCATCATCCCGCTGCGCAAGAACCAGTCCCTGGCCGCTGCCTCGTCGTCGAATTGCGGCGGGCACCACAGCCCGCCCCAGATGCCGCTGCCGGGGCGCTTCTCCAGCAGGATGTCATTGCCGTGCATGAGCAGCAGGAAGATGGCGTGTCGTTCCGGCACGGCCTTGCGCGGGCGCGGCGTGGGCAGCTCCGTGGTGCGGCCGGTATAGAATGCGACGCAACCGGCCTGCACCGGGCACTCGCCGCATCTCGGCTGGCTGCGCGTGCAGACGGTCGCACCGAGATCCATGAGTGCCTGGGTGTAGGTGGCGATGTCGGAGTTATTCGATGAACCTTTTTCTCGTCGCTCCCGCGAATGCGGGAGCCCAGTTTTATCTGATGACTGGATTCCCGCCTTCGCGGGAATGACGGCATTATTATTTTGCGGCAGCAGTGCTTCGGCTTGCTGCCACAGTTGCTCCTCTACTTCCCTGTTGCCAGCCCAGCCCTCGATGCCGCAATAGCGCGCCAGTACGCGCCTGACGTTGCCGTCGAGGATCGCGCGGCGCTCGTGAAAAGCCAGCGCGCAGATCGCGGCGGCGGTGGAGCGGCCGATGCCGGGGAGTTCGAGAATCTGTTCGAAGTTGCGCGGGAAATCGCCGCGATGTTGCCCGACGATTATCCGCGCAGTCGCATGCAGGTTGCGGCCTCTGGCGTAGTAGCCGAGGCCGCTCCAGTGGGCGAGCACTTGCTCCTCGGTTGCTGCCGCGAGCGAGGCGATGGTCGGGAACGACGCGGTGAAGCGCTGGTAATAGGGGAGGACGGTGGCGACCTGCGTCTGTTGCAGCATGATCTCGGACAGCCACACGCGGTAGGCATCCGTGCCCTGCCACGGCAGGTCGTGGCGGCCGTGTGTGCGTTGCCATGCAATGAGGCGCGAGGCGAAACTATGCATTCATCAGCATTTGCAGGAGCGGGCGTCTGTCCTGAGCTTGCCGAAGCGGCCCGCGACCAAAAGGCTCGCGGGCATGGCCCGCTCCTACGGTCAAGCAAGTCACCGGAACAAGCCTTTCAACCCACCCTTTAGTTGATCCTGCAACCTGGTCTTCACTTCTTCTTTCTTGGCCTCGATCTTCTGCTTGGCGGCTTCGCCGACCATCGCGCCGAAATCGAGCGTGTATTTCAGGTCGGCAAACGGGCCGCTGACGCGCACCGGCACGGTAATGCCGCCGACGACATCCTTGCCGCCCTGGCCCTCCAGGGTCTTTGCGAGCGTGGCCTTGGCGACGTAATTCATGCTGTCGTTGCCGATGTTGATATCGCCGTTGCCGGTGACGCGCAGCAGCGGCGATTTCAGCGACAGGTCGTCGTTGTGCGCGATGCCGTTGTTCACCTTGAAGCTTGCCTTGAGCTCGCTGAAATCGGTCTTCTCATCCTTGTTGGCGGATTGCGTTTGCGCGCTTGCGCCACCCTTGCCCAGCATGCCTTGCGCATCGCGCAGCTTCTTGGCGATGTTGATGCCCTTGATCGCGCCGTCGGCAAGATTCAGCGACATCGTGCCGTTGAGCGCCTTCTTCATCGCGCTGACGGTGTTGCCCTGCATGGTGAGGCTCATGCCGACATTGCCCCTGCCTTCCAGCGTGTCGAAATTCGCCGCATCCCTGGTCAATGCGGCGACATTCACGCCGCTCAGCGTCTGGTTGACAGCGATGCTCGGTGTGGCTTGCGCGTTCACGCTGACGCTGCCCTTCATGCTGCCCTGGTACAGGTTGGCGGACAGCGGCGCGACGTTCAACTGGCCGTTGCGCGCCTTCACGTCGAGGCGCACATTGGTGGATTTGATGTTTGCCACTTTCAGCGCGCCGATGCGCAGGCTGCCGTCCAGCTTGAGCTTGCGCAGGCCAGACAGGTCGAGCGGCTGCTCTGGTTCGTTGGTTTTCGGAGTCCCGGCAGACTTCTTCGGCATGTAGAGATCGGCATCAAACTGATCGACATCCACGTCAAAATGGATCGCCGGATCGGCGAAACCGTTTACGCCGACCTTGGCCTTGACCTGGCTTTGCAGCAGACCGCCGGCGAGGTTCGCCTGCACGGTTTCTTTTTTGGCATCGATCTGCACGCTGCCCTTCATTTCGCTGCTGATGGATTTGCCCGGCAGCCTGTCGCCGGTGGCATTCACCGCCACAACCAGATTGCTCAAATCGAATTGCCGCGCCTGGAAATTGCCCGACAGCGGCGAGGTAAGTTTCACCTTGAATGCCTGCTCGGGCTGCTTCACATCCAGGTCGAGCGTCATGGCGCCAACCCTGAATGATTTCGCGTCGCCTTCCAGGCCGGGCAGCGACAGGGCTGCGGTGATATTGCCGGAAGCGCCATCCAGCTTGGCGTTCAGCGTCAGCTTGTCGCCGGAGAATTTGCCTCTGGTGAGGCTTAACGCCGGTGCATCCAGCGTAATTTCGAAGTTATCTTTACCCTTCACGCCGTTTGCGCTCAGGGTGAATTTATTTGCGCCGAATTCCTGCGTGGATAAATCCGCGCTTGTATCGCCATTGGCCTTCAACTTGAGGTTGCTGACGTCCAGAGCCGCGCCGCTGGCTTGCAGATCCAGGTTTTCCAGACGGTATTGCTGCTTGCCCAGATCGAAGGTCAGCATGGTCTTGAGTTGCGCGGCAATGTCCAGCTTCGGCTGGTTCGCCTGCACGGCGGCGGACAGATCGATCTTGCTCGGCACGCCGTTGGCGATGCGCCCGGTGTGCAGGTTCAAGTCCTTGATCGCATATTGCGCGCCGCTGTCTTCGTCGCGATAAGTCAGGCTGGTTTTTTCGATGGATATTGCGGCGATGTCGAACTTGACCGGCTGCTTGCCGTCGGTTTTCTTCTCGGCCGCTTTTTCCTCTTTGGCGCCGAGCAGGTCGTCGATGTTGGTTGTGCCGTCCTTGCGCTTGATCAGGGTGGCCTGCAGGCCGCTCAGCGCTACTTCATCCACCACCGCCTGCCCGGAGAACAGCGGCAGCAACGCCAGCGAGACGCGCGCCGAATCAATCGCGGCAAATTGCTTGTCGCTGTTGAATTCGGACAACGACACCTTGCCTACGTTGGCGCCGATGCTGGGGAAGAACGACAGCGTGATCTTGCCGTCGAGGCGCAGGTCGCGCTGTTTGCTGTCCTTCACCGCCTTGATGATTTGATCCTTGTACTCGTTCGGATCGAAGGTCGCAGCCACCTAGACCGCACCTGCCCCGGCGATGCCCAATACCGCACCCGTGCCCAACAAACCGTACTTGAGGATTTTGTTCATGATCGCCTCCGCAATGAAAGACAGGAGGGATTATAGCGGAGTGCGGGCACGATGCCCGCACTCCTGTCAGTTCGGGATCAGATCACCTTGGAATAGCGCGCGTGCTCGGTGCGCGTGCGCAGGTATTTGTCGAACACCATGCAGATGTTGCGGATCAGCATGCGTCCCTTGGGGGTCACTTCGATCCATTGCGGAGAGATTTCCAGCAGGCCTTCGTGTTCATATTCGCGCAACTCCTCCATCTCGGTGGCGAAGTACTGGTCGAAGTCGATCAGGTAGGCGATGTTGAACGATTCCTTGGAAAGCTCGAAATGGCACATCAGCGCCTGGATGATGGCGCGGCGCACCAGGTCGTCGGCGTTCAATTCCAGGCCGCGCATGATGGGCAGTTCATCCCGGTTCAGCGCGTCGTAATAGTCTTCCAGTTCGCGGTAGTTCTGGCTGTAGGTCGGGCCGACTTTTCCAATGGCACTCACTCCCAGAGCAATGAGGTCGCAGTCGGAATGGGTCGAATAGCCCTGAAAATTGCGGTGCAACCGGCCCTGGCGCTGCGCCACGGCAAGCTCGTCTTCCGGCTTGGCGAAGTGATCCATGCCGATATACACATAGCCCGCTTCGGTCAGCTTGCTCACCGCCAGGCTGAGGATGTCCAGCTTGGTTTGCGGGGCGGGCAGATCCTCTTCGTTGATGCGCCGTTGCGGCTTGAAGATGGCCGGCATATGCGCGTAATTGTAGACGGACAGGCGATCCGGGTTGGCGGCGATCACCTTGTCCAGCGTCACGCCGAAACCTTCCAGCGTCTGCTTGGGCAGGCCGTAAATCAGATCGATGCTGACCGACTTGAAACCGTTGGCGCGCGCGGCACGGATGACGCCCAGGGTCTCTTCCTCGCTCTGGATGCGGTTCACCGCGCGCTGCACCTCGGCGTCGAAATCCTGCACGCCGATGCTGATGCGGTTGAAACCTTCCTTGCCGAGCAGCGCGATGGTCGCGTCGCTGACCTTGCGCGGGTCGATCTCGATGGAATACTCGCCGTCTTCGACCAGTTTGAAGTGCTCGCGTATCGCCGCCATGACCTGGCGAATTTCGTCATCGCTCATGAACGTCGGTGTGCCGCCGCCGAAGTGCAATTGCTCGACAACCTGTCCCGGCCCGAGCAATTCTGCCTGCATCGCCATTTCCTTGATCAGGTAGCGCACATATTCGGCGGATTGGCTGCGATCCTAGGTGATGACCTTGTTGCAGGCGCAGTAGAAGCACAGCGTGTTGCAGAACGGGATATGGATATACAGCGACAGCGGGCGTGCGATGCCGCCGATCTCGCGTTTGGCCACCCATTGGCTGTAGCTCTCGGCATTGAAGGCTTCAATAAAGCGATCTGCGGTTGGATACGAGGTGTAGCGCGGGCCGTTCTTATCCAGCCTGCGTATTAACTCCAAGTCCACTACCAGTTGATTGACTGGTTCATCCATAAAATACCTCCTGTTAACATTATACAT
Organism: Gallionella sp.; assembly: GCA_030690245.1. Taxonomy (GTDB): domain Bacteria; phylum Pseudomonadota; class Gammaproteobacteria; order Burkholderiales; family Gallionellaceae; genus Gallionella. The sequence goes on from JAUYGW010000281.1 coordinate 6,077, forward strand.
TATGCATGTTAGCCAACCCTGACTGGTTTGATATATGTCAAAATTCATGCCATATTCGACAGTCAGGAAGTGGCTGGTGCGAAACCCGCTCGTTCTTCACCACTTCCCACTTTCCAAGGGTAAGCGTCATGCAACAATCTGTTTCGTCCTTTCGTCGCAAAGCAGCATGCTCCAATTGCAGGCTGCGCGAGCTGTGCCTGCCAGTCGGCCTGAGTGCCGGTGAAATGCAGCAGGTGGACGATATCAGCCACCTCAAGCGCGGTTATGCGCGCGGCGACTACCTTTATCGCAGCAACGACAAATTTCAGTCGTTGTACGCCATTCGCAAAGGCTCGTTCAAGACCCAAGTGCTGCACGAGGATGGGCGCGAGCAAGTGACCGGCTTCCAGATGACCGGTGAAATCATCGGCCTGGATGCGATCTGCACCGACCACCACACCTGCGATGCGGTGGCGATGGAAAGCAGCGAGGTATGCGAGTTGCCGTTCAACAAGCTGGAGACGTTGAGCCGCGAATTGCCCAGCCTGCAACGCCACTTGCACAAGATCATGAGCCGCGAAATCGTGCGCGACCAGGGCATCATGTTGCTGCTCGGATCGATGCGCGCCGAAGAACGACTGGCCGCGTTTCTGCTCAATTTATCACAGCGCCTTGCGGCGCGCGGCTTGTCGCCTACCCAATTCCAGTTGCGCATGTCGCGCCAGGAAATCGGCAGCTATCTGGGGTTAAAGCTGGAAACCGTCAGCCGCGCGTTTTCGAATTTTCAGGATAATGGCTTGATTAACGTCAGGGCGCGCGCGGTAGAACTGCTTGATTTGCCCGCCTTGCATGCATTGGTCGGGAAGCAGCAGTAAAGCGCGACAGATGCGGTGATGGGCGCTTTTTTTGCTGCTCATGGCGCATGACGGCAAGTTGCCAACACTTTGCCGGACAAAACCCAGGTACGCAGGTACTGCAATCTCAACTCACTCAAAAATAACCATGGAACGCAAGCTATATTGGGTTGTTGGCATCCTTTCGATTCTGATTCTGGTCGGTTCGTTTTTTATGCCAGGGAAACCCGGCGTCCAGAATGATCTGCCATGGCATATCGAACACCCCGCGCCAGGCATGACGCGCATCTTTGGTCTGACGCTTGAGTCAAGCACCGCCAGCGAAGCGGAACAGCGTTTCCATGAAGAAGCCAAACCCAGTTTATTCAAGTCGCCGGATGGGCAACTGGTCGCGGAGATGTTCTTCGAGCAGGTTACCCTGGCGGGATTGAAATCCAGAATCGTGATCAATATCGCCGTTCCTGCAGCGGAATTGCAGGCCATGTATGAACGCGGCCTGCGTATCAGCGGGACGGGCAGCAGTAAAAAAATCACGCCGGCGCCGGATGATGTAGCCAGGCTGCGCGCGCTGCCGATCGGCAGCCTGACCTATATGCCATCGATCCGTCTGGAAGAGGAAATTTTTCTCAAGCGTTTCGGCCAGCCGAGCCAGCGAATCAGGGAAAAGGAAAGCGGCGCAGTCCACTGGCTGTACCCGCAAGACGGCTTGGACATCACCCTGGGCGGTGAAGAAAAACCCGTGCTGCAATATGTCCCTCCCAAAGATTTCAGCAAGCTGTTGCAGCCCTTGCTGAACAAAGGCGAAGTCATTAAAAACCCACCCCGGTAATTTCATGTCTCGCACCGCTTGCCTGCGGGATGCAGGGCAAGGCGCACTGCCGATTTCCTCTTTTTTCCGGATTGCCATTCAAACCAACCACTGTCAACTAGGCCGAAATATATAGGTATTTTGGTCTATACACATTTCAACTGGATATATGTATAAATCGGGCAATTCATAGAAATTGTGAGGTCGTCGTGATGTCCACATGGACAAAACAGTTAAGCATCGGCAATAGAATTCTCGATTCCGAACACAAAAAATTGCACGGCATCATTAACCAGATAGTTTGCTCAGTGGCTGCAAGGAATGTTGCGGCTCTGTCGGAGACATTTGAACTGCTGGAAAGTTGTCTATGCGACTATTTTGCAGTTGAGGAAAATATCGCACAAGCAATAGGCTTTGACTTTACCCAGCACAAGCTTGCGCACCAACATTTGTTGAATGAGTTTCAGCGCATCAGGGGCAAGTTGATGGCTAGAAATGGCATGTGGTCTGATGAGGAGGGGAAAAATTATGCCCATTCTTTGATGAATTGCTTGATTCAACACATTACGCAAGATGGTAAGCCGTTAAGGATAGTGCTGGATACCTGTTTGTACGACTTCAATCCCTGACGGATTTCTGAAGGTTTCCTTATGCAGCCATTTTTTCTCGCGCGCCAGCCTATCCTAGACCGCAATGAAAACCTGTGCGCTTTCGAGTTGTTATTCCGCGCTAGCAATAATGCGGCAGGGGCGAATGTGTCGGACGATACTCTCGCCACAGCACAGGTGATGGTGAATGTGTTCGGTGAAATGGGGATTGCCGAAGTGCTTGGCGCACACAAGGGGTTTATCAACCTGGATGCCGAGTTCCTGTATAGCGACACGGTCGAATTGCTGCCCAGGCAGCAAGTGGTGCTTGAGTTGCTGGAAACCATTGTTGTCGATGATGCGGTCATCGCGCGTTGCCGCGAATTGAAAGCAATGGGATTCAGCCTCGCGTTGGATGACGTGCTGAAGTTCGGCGATGAGTGCAAACCATTGCTCGGCGTGGTGGACGTGGTCAAGCTGGACTTGACGCAGATTGACCCTGCCCGATTGCCTGCGCTGGTAAAAAGCTTCAGGCAATACCCGGTAAAGCTGCTGGCGGAAAAGGTGGAAGACCGCGAGCAGGCCCGCCGTTGCATGGAAATGGGCTTCGACATGTTTCAGGGCTATTACTTCGCACGCCCGGAGATGCTTTCCGGCAAGCGCGCCGATCCCTCCAAGAAGGCGCTATTGAACATCCTGACGCTGATGTTGAGCGATGCCGAGAACGAAAAAATCGTGAATGCGTTCAAGGAGCGCCCAATATTGGCCTACAACCTGCTGCGCATGGTGAATTCTGCGGGTTCCAAGCTGACCACCAAAATCAGTTCGCTCAGTCATGGGTTGATGGTGTTGGGGCGCCGTACGCTACAGCGCTGGGTGCAATTGCTGTTGTATGCCACCGGCAAGGGGGGGGAAGTGGCCAACCCGTTGATGCAGCTTGCCGCCACGCGCGCCAAGCTGATGGAGCTGATCGCCCAGCAAGCGCGTCCGCGCGATTGCGACTATATCGACCGCGCCTTCATGGTGGGCATGTTGTCGTTGCTCGATGTGCTGATGGAGGAGCCGCTGCTGGAAATCCTGGCGCACATGAACCTGCATGAAGACATTGAAACAGCGTTGCTGAGGCGCAACGGGGACCTTGGCGAGTTGCTGGCGCTGTGCTGGGAGCTCGAATCGGGTGATGCCGTAGCCGTGCAGGAAAGGTTGCGCGCCCGTCCCGGCCTGACTGTAGACGCGCTCAATGGAGCACAATTGGAAGCCATGGGCTGGGCCAACAATATCGCCATGTAGCTGGAACTTTCGTAACACACCTTGCTGCGCAAGGATGAGAAGTTCCCCAAATTGCAGTTTGCACCCTATTGCTTGTATGAATATTCACAAGAGGCCAGAGAAAATGCACGCGGAACTATCGAACGATGTCACTGAGCGGCATTTTTCCATGATTGCGGTATCCCGGTACTCATGATGAAATTTTCCGGATATCACGATCCTGACATCTTTATTTCGGTGCGCAAGAATGTCATAACCAATGTTTGCGAGTTAATCGGCATAGTGCATATGACGGAGTGCATCGCTGACGGATATTTATTCGTTAGAGATAAAGAGCTGTGCCAATTTGAACAGGACGCACCAAAGTGCTTCGAGATGTCAGAACAAGAATTCTCCGAACTCGAGGGAAATGTTTTGGCTTATCTGAATGGCGAATAAGGCAATGGATATTCGTAAACAGCTCATTACCCGGCACGCAATTACGGCATTCACCATGGCTGCCATGTTGGCGTTCCCGTGCATCGTCAAGGCTGAACTTTCCAGTGAGCCGGCCGATAAATCACGCATCGAAAAAGTCAGCGACGAAGAAATCGCATTGCTGCTGGAACAGCAAAAACTGCTGGTGCCCAGCTTCCTGGATATGCAACAAAAGCTCAAGCTGTTGCACGATGAGCTGGATGCAGTCAAATTACAACTGGTGCAGTTGGGTGTTAGCCCTTCCAATGCAGCGGCGCCGATGCTGTTGGCAACGGCAGGTGTACAGAAAAAAAGCCTCACGCCGGCCATTGCTGTGAATCAAATGACGTTGCAACAAGATAGCACGTATCCGCAAAACGAATTAATTGCAGTGCTTGCGGGGATGCTGTTCATCCTTACCCTATGGCTAGGATCTCGCTATTACATCAAAATAAAATCGCGCAATCGAACCTGCTGGCAGCAAGATGCCGGCACAATTCCGAAACCGGCAAGTGATGCCGCACCAAAGATATGTGTATCACCCACCACCAAACAACCTGCTCAGGTTGATAGCGGCAAAGCGCAACCTGCCGCTCTGCCGCCCAAGGCAAGCACAGCCAGAAATGCGGCATTTTCACCCGCTCATCCCCATAAACAAATCGAGAAGAAAGTGTCCGAGGATGATTCAATGCTGGAAGAAGCCGGGCTTTATGCCGCCAATGGCCGCATGGACAAGGCTGCCGGGATATTGCAAGAGATCATCAAGCGGAACCCTGCAAAAGTCGACGCCTGGACATTATTGCTATCCGTCTATTCCGCTCTTTGTAAAGTGTCGGACTTTGAGAGCACCGCACGAGAATTTCTGAAGCACCACAAAACCAGTCCATCATGGAGCGGAATAAAGGTATTGGGGCGCACCCTGGACCGCGATAACCCGCTATATGCCGATCAAGGTAGCCATATTTCCGCCGCTCCCTTATTGCCCGATACGCTCAATTGGCATCGCCCCATCGGAGATATTCTGATTGAGATGGGAGTCTTGCCCAAACGGGAGATTCTGAAATACCTTGATGATTTCGACCCAAAACAGCATGGGCGCTTCGGAGGGTATCTGGTGGCACGCAAGGCAATTACCATTGCGCAGCTCGATCAAGCCTTGTTGCAACAACAAGGGGTAAATGCCAATGCCGAAGTGAAACCCGGTGATCTGCCTTCATTGCAGGATATAGAGAAATTTTTGGTTGATTTCGACCCTAAGCAGCATGGAAGTGTCAGCAAATTTCTGGCATCACACAACATTGTCACGCCAGAACAACTTGGCCAGTTGCTCCGGCAAACATCAAACCAGGGAGCTGCAGCAAAAAATCTGCAAGCTGATGGCATCACCATTTTTGGCGAGCTGTCCACATCATGATGGATTACCTGAAAAAGCTCCCTTCTGTTCATATTTGGCTACTTTCCATTGCTGTTTCCGTAGTCGTGATGGAGAGCATCGCGGGTGGTATGGGAGTGCTGCTGAGAGGGGAGGTTACATATGACTATCTCCTGATTGGTTTTGTCTCTTCCCTATTTGTCGCAGGCTTGGCCGGAGGCTTCTCGACTTTCTTTTTAGCCCAGCAAAGAAAGATTGAAGCCGGTTTTCATCTTGCCGCGACCGCTTTTGAAGCGCATAAAGACACGTCGATTGCCGGCGCACCAGTGAAGGAGGATACCGAAGAGGTTATCCGCTACGCTGCCGCGCCGCGCGATATCGCCGAACCCAATACGACGGGAAAGCGAATCTGCAATGGCGAAGCAGAAACAGGCATCAGGCGGGCTATCAGAAACCTCGATGTATTGCCCGCAATGCCGGTCATTGCGCAAAGGCTGCTGGCGTTAAATCTGGATACCGACGAAGGCGAACGGGCGCTGCTGGTACTGATCGAGCAGGATCCGCAAATTGCGGCAAAAATCCTCGGCTTGGCCAATTCGGCGATGACCGGCGCATCGCGCCAGATAACGACTGTGAGGGGCGCTGCGATACTGCTGGGCTCTAAACGTGTCCAGTCGGTCGCTACCGGTATTGCCATCATTTCCCTGATGGACAAGACACCCGCAGGTGAGTTTAATGTTCATGACTTTTGGTTGCACGGCGTCCGTATTGCATTTGCCGCGCAGGGTATTGCACGGTTCATGTCGGCAGAAATGCGGCCCCAGGATGACCAAATATTTCTTGCCGGCATGCTGCACGACATCGGCTATCTCGTGCTGGCCTACCTTGACCCAAAGCTTAGCGGCAAGCTACACAACCGCTTGGCTGCGGAACCCGAGCGTCCGGTAATGGAGGTTGAACGGGAAGTCCTGGATATATGTCACGATGAACTGGGTGCGGAGCTGGCACGCCACTGGAATTTGCCTGAGGAAATCATCACCGTGCTGCGTTACCACCATAGCCCGGAGGCAACCGAAGCCGCAGTAGGACAGCCGCTGGTGCGCATGATCAACCTCGCGCAAAAACTGCTGCCCTCTTTTGGTGTTACCGAATATGTAACTTCCGGTATCAGCACCGAGGAGTGGGAAGCATTGGGTATAAGCCCATCCAAAGCAGAGGAAGTGAAAGAGCAGGTAACCGAGCGAGCGGAACAGGCCATACAGTTGGTCAGTTCGTTTGCCTGATATTCCG
>JAUYGW010000292.1 GCA_030690245.1 Gallionella sp.
CCGTGATCATCCGTGTTAATCCGTGGCCGATATGCCTTCTGGAATCAGGCATTACCGATACCGCGCGTCGGCAGGTTGATCTGCTTGGCGAAATCCAGCATGCGCCGGATCGGCAGCACGGCGCGCCGGATGATCGCCGGATCGACAAGGATTTCGTTCTTGCCGCTTTCCAGCACTTCGGCGAGGTTGAGCAGACCGTTCATCGCCATCCACGGGCAATGGCTGCAACTGATGCAGGTCGCGCCATGCCCGGCAGTGGGCGCCTCGATAAATACCTTGTGCGGCGACAGGGTGCGCATCTTGTGCAGGATGCCATTGTCGGTTGCGACGATGAACTCGTTGACATCTGGTTGCTGCGATGCCTTGATGAGCTGCGTCGTGGAGCCGACCACGTCCGCCAGCATGACTACCGAGCGCGGCGCTTCGGGATGCACCAGCACCCTGGCCTGCGGATGCTGCGCCTTCAGTTCGATCAGCTCACGCGCCTTGTATTCATCGTGCACCATGCACGAACCCTGCCACAGCAGCATATCCGCGCCGGTCTGTTCCTGGATATAGCTGCCGAGGTGGCGATCCGGCGCCCACAGGATTTTCTCGCCCTGCTCCTTGAGATGCCTGACGATGGGCAGCGCGATCGAGCTGGTCACCATCCAGTCGGCGCGCGCCTTCACCGCCGCGCTGGTGTTGGCATACACCACCACGGTGCGGTCGGGGTGCGCATCGCAGAACGCGCTGAATTCGTCCGCCGGGCAGCCCAGGTCCAGCGAGCACTCCGCCTCCAGATCGGGCATCAGCACACGCTTCTCCGGATTCAAAATCTTCGCGGTCTCGCCCATGAAACGCACGCCTGCGACCACGATGGTCTTCGCCGGATGCTGATAGCCGAAGTTGGCCATATCCAGCGAATCGGAGACGATGCCGCCGGTCTCCTCCGCGAGGTCCTGCAAATCGGGATGCACGTAATAATGCGATACCAGCACCGCATCCTGCTCGCGCAACATGCGCTTGATATGCGCAATGAGTTCGGCCTTTTCCGCGGGATCCGGTTCGCGCGGAACCTTCGCCCACGCCTGTGCGGTGATGCAACCGGTCTGTGCGGCATCGGGATGGTCGTACGGGATATAGATGATGTTTTCGCTCATGGCATTTTTCTGATCGCACGCTTGGGCAACTCCAGTATCGCCGCACGATTGCTCGGTGAAAAAACTTTCTCCGCCGCATCCTGCCACGCCAGCCACTGAAAGTTCAAGTGCTCGCGCGGCGCAAGTTGGACAGCGACAGGATACGGCAGTTGCAGACCGAACACATGCTCGGTGTTGTATAGGATGTCAGGAGCGTAGCGATGCCGCCACTGCGGGTAAATCTCGTAGACGTTTTGCGCCTGCCAGTCGGTCAGCGCATATTGCCGCACATCCAGCCCGGTCTCCTCGCGCACCTCGCGCAACACTGTCTCGATCAGCGTCTCGCCGGCTTCGCAACTACCCGTCACGGACTGCCAATAACCGGGGTGATCGGCGCGCTCCAGCAACAGCACCTCAAGATCAACAGTGTGGATCACCACCAGCACCGAGACCGGTTGCTTGTAGCGTGTCATGCCTTAACGTGAAACTCGCGTAGCGATCGTTTGCCTGGCTTCGCCCCCCTCGCTTCGCTCTCCCCGCTTGCGGGATAACCAGCGACTTGGCTGCGGTCGTGGCAGCCTAGTCGAATGGCTAGTTGTTTCATCCAGAGGATTGAGGAGAGGGGAACGGGCATGGTGAATTTCATTATCAGGGGATGCTTGCCATGACCGTCAGACGAAAAAAACCCAGAATGGTTTCTTGCGCTGCCGCCAGTACACCACCGTATCGGCAAACAGATCCTGGGCAATTTCCCTGTCGTTGGCGGAAAGGCCGAGCGTGTCGCTGGCGTTACGCAACAGCAGCACATAACCGCCCGCCTCGCCATGCCAGGACAGATCGCACAATGCGTCGGCCAGCGCATCCCAGTTCACGCCGAACTCGGGCGGAAAAGCGGCGGCGGCAGCCAATGCGTTAAGCAGATTCTGCTTGCCCTTGACCCCCTTGAGGTCGGCATCGAACAGCGCGAAACCGGCTGCGCCGGCCGCGGTGCGCAACTCGTCCACGCCGCATTGCAGCGAATAGCTGCCTGCCGCAGCGGTGTCGTTCAATTGTTGTGTCAGCGAATTCATGGCTATTCTCTGATGCGTTTGAAAGTCTGGTAATGATCGGCGGTGTAATAGCACTCGACCGGTGGGCCGCACACGATGCGCCGCGCGCCGCGATTGCGCGCGCCGGGCGTCTTGACCGTGTATTCGCGGTAGTAGCCGCGCGGCTGTTGCGGCAGGATGCGCTCGTAGTTCTTGAACGCCGCGCCGTCACGGTCGTAGGCGAACGGCCCGCCCTGCTTGATAGTTTGCAAGGCGTCGCGCGCCTCGGCAGGCAGTTCGGCCACCGTGATAACCGGCAGGCCGGACTGCTTCACCGGTTCGGCCTGTCCCACCGTATCTGCCGCCTGTGCCTGCGGCAGCCACAGCAAGGCCGCCAGCATCCAAAGACGCAAGTGGCGCGTCATCGTTTATTCCTTGGAAACTTCCACTGTAGCCTGCACCTGCTGGCGCAGGCGGATGTGCAGATCGCGCAACTGCCGTTCATCCACCGCGCTCGGCGCCTGGGTCAGCAGGCATTGCGCGCGCTGCGTCTTGGGGAAGGCGATCACGTCGCGGATGGATTCCGAACCGGTCATCATCGCCACGATGCGGTCCAGCCCGAACGCCAGGCCGCCGTGCGGCGGCGCGCCGTATTGCAGCGCATCGAGCAGGAAGCCGAACTTGAGCTGCGCTTCTTCCGCGCCGATGTTGAGCGCGCGGAACACC
>JAUYGW010000302.1 GCA_030690245.1 Gallionella sp.
CCCGACCCTTGCGATCGCCTCCGCTTCGGCGCGTTGTCTGGCCGCCTCATAAGCCAGGCGCTCGTCGCGCACGCGAGCCTCGGCATCGGCCCCGGCCTGTTCCTCGGCGAGCCTGCGCTGGGTGGCAAGCTCTGCGGCGGTGTGATCCGCATCCCGGATAGCGGCGAGCCGCGCCTCGGTCTCGCCCAGCGCAAGCGCCTCGGCGCGTGCGCGCATATCCGCAGCCTCGGCGGCAACCTGTTCGGCCATGAGTCTGGAACCCGCCAGCGCGGCGGCCTGCTGCTCCTTGTCGATCTTCTCTTCTATCGCACGCGCGATCGCCAGATTCGTCGATTCTTTTTCCTGCACAAACTTGGCAAATTCCTGCTCCAGCCTGGCGCGGTTTTCTGCCGCACGGGTGGCGCGCTGCTCGGCTTCGACGCGCTTGCCGACTTTCTCCAGTTCGGCTTGTTCGGCCTCGACCCGGTTCTTCGCCAGGCGCGCTTCTTCGGCTTCCGCTTCGGCCCGCTGCGCAGCCACGTCGCACAACCGGGATTCCAGCCTCAGTTTTTCTTCGGCCTGGTTTTTTTGCGCCTGTTCCGCCGCGCGGCACTCTGCGCCGACCTGTTCGGCGCGCGCCGTTATTTCGGCGATGGCCATCTGAACGGAATGGATTTCGGCTTCGGCGCGCAGCCGGGCGTCATGTTCTACCCTGCGCTGCTGCTCGACCAGCGCCGCCAATTCACGCTCCGCCTTGACCTTGCTCTCGGCGGCAACGCGGGCGAATTGTTCCTGCTGCAAGCGCTGGTTCAATTCATCCTGCACCTGCTGTTCGGCGCGCGACCTGGCCTGATTTTCTTCCTGGAGCCGCTGTTCGCAGGCCAGCTTTTCCTGCAACTCGCGGGCCAGCTTTTTTTCCGCCTCGATCCTGACCTGGATAATTTCCGCGAGCCTCGCCTCATCCTGGCAATTGGCCTCGATCAGCGCAACCAGTTCAGCCTCGGCGCGCGCACGCGCCTTGGCCACCGTGCGCGCATGCACTTCCGCCCGGGCGCGCGCCTGCAAGGAAATATCCGCCCGCATTTCGGCCTCCAGGCGTGCTCGCGCCTCCTGGATGGCTTGCGATTCGGCGATATATTCCTCGTTGTCGTTGCTGACTAACCTGATTACGGCTGGTTTTGACATGGCGCTGCCCACTGTGCCGGATTGGTGCGCGATCGCACTAACCCCAAACCTATTACTACATCGTCAAGATAGCAGTTTGAATAGCAGGCAAAACGCGGAACAGAGCGGAAAAATCGGGTTATTTTAAAGAAAGAGGTCATCAACTTTAAAAACGCGATTGAGCCACGGATAAACACGGATTGACACGGATGAGCAACGGGTTGCATCAGTTATTTTTCTCTCTGGGGGAAAGTTGGGTAGAGAGCATGATGCGATATTCTGTCCGTGCTTATCCGTGTCAATCTGTGGCTAACTGAAATTTTTTAGGGTCAAAGGCCGCTGAGCACCCTGATATGCGCCAGCGCGCTGCGCGCCAGCGCAGGCAATTCATAGCCGCCTTCCAGGGCAGATACGATGCGGCGCTGTGCGTATTTTTCTGCAACGCGTTTCAACGTCTCCGTCACCCACATATAGTCCGCTTCGGTGAGCAGCAGCATCGCCATGTCGTCGTCGCGGTGCGCGTCGAACCCCGCCGAGATCAGCAGCAGTTCAGGCTGGAAGCGTTCCAGCGCGGGCAGCCAGTGTTGTGTGACCGCCGCGCGGAATTCCTCGCCGCCCGACCCGGCGGCGAGCGGTACGTTGATGATGTGGTCGTTGCCACTGTCGGCTCCGCAATACGGGTAGAACGGGTGCTGGAAGGTGGAACACAGCATCACGCGCGGTTCGTCGTGAAAGATGTTTTCCGTGCCGTTGCCGTGATGCACGTCGAAATCCGCGATTGCGACGCGTTGCAGGCCGTGATATTCAAGCGCGTGCGCCGCGCCGACCGCGACATTGTTGAAGATGCAGAAGCCCAGCGCGCGGGCGCGCTCGGCATGGTGGCCGGGCGGGCGGATGTTGCAGAAAGCGTTCTCGGCCTTGCCCGCCATCACCAGATCCACACCCAGCACCACGGCTCCGGCAGCACGCAAGGCGGCGGGATAGCTGAACGGGTTCATTGAGGTGTCCGGGTCGAGCTGCACGATGCCGTGCTGCGGCGCTGCGGATTCGATCGCATCGACGTAGTCCGCATCATGCACGCGCAACAACTGTTCGCGCGTCGCCTCCGGCGCATCGTGGCGCTGTAGATAATCCAGCAACCCGGAAGCGATCAACCGATCCTCGATGGCATGGATGCGCGCCGGGGATTCCGGATGGTGCGCCCCCATGTCGTGCTTGAGGCAGAGAGGATGGCTGATGTAGGCAGTTTGCATGACATGCATTCCTAAAACATTTTTCGAATCCGCGTGATTCCGAAAAAGACGATTGAGCCACGGATGAACACGGATTGACACCGATTTTTATCCGTGTTGATCCGTGTAAATCTGTGGCTAATTGAGGTTTTAAGCATCTTGATGCGGCCTCTTGCATGTTTGACTCAGTCGACCACGTGCAGATATATCCGCACCTACCTGTTGCCGGATATATCGCATGGATTCAGCGTTCTGTTTGAATGCTATCATACCCAACATCACCACTCTCTGAGGAAAGATGTCATGGGCAAGCATTACCTCAGCACCCTGTTCGCGCCCAAATCGGTCGCGGTGTTCGGCGCGAGTGACCGGCCCGATTCGGTCGGCCAGATCGTATTCAGGAACATGCTGGAAAGCGGCTTCCAAAGCGCGCTGTATCCGATCAATCCGAAGAACCCGGAGGTGCAAGGTAAGCGCGCCTATGCCTGCATCGCCGACATCGGCGAGCCGGTGGAACTCGCGGTGATCGCCACGCCACCGCAGACCGTGCCGGGCCTCATCGAGGAGTGCGGCATCCACGGCGTGAAGGCCGCGGTCATCATCACCGCCGGGTTCGGCGAAGCCGGTGCGGCAGGCGTGGCGCTGGAAAAGGAATTGCTGGAGACCGCGCGCCGCTACAACATCCGTCTGATCGGCCCGAACTGCCTCGGCATCATGCGCCCCTCCATCGGCTTGAACGCCACCTTCAACAAGGGCGGTGCAAACGCCGGCAACGTCGCGTTCGTGTCGCAGTCCGGCGCGCTGTGCACCGCGATCCTCGACTGGGCGCAGAGCAACGACGTCGGCTTCTCCAGCGTGGTGTCGATGGGCTCCTCGACCGACGTGGATTTCGGCGAGATCCTCGACTACTTGGTGTCCGACGCCAACACCCACAGCATCCTGATGTACATCGAGGGCATCCGCAATGCGCGCATCTTCATGAGCGCGATGCGCGCGGCGGCGCGCATCAAGCCGGTGATCCTGATCAAGGTCGGCCGCCACGCGGCGGGCTCGAAGGCGGCGATGTCGCACACCGCATCGCTGGTCGGCGCGGACGACGTGTTCGATGCGGCGGTGAGCCGCGCCGGCGTGGTGCGCGTGCAGACCGTCACGCAACTGTTCACCGCCGCCAAGGCGCTATCGTGCGGCTTCCGTCCGGTCGGCAACCGTCTCGCCATCGTCACCAACGGCGGCGGCCCCGGCGTGATGGCCGCCGACCGCGCCGCCGACCTCGGGCTCGAACTGGCCACGCTGTCGGACGCCACGATCGAATATCTCAACCAGCACCTGCCGCCGAACTGGCCGCACGGCAACCCGGTGGACGTGATCGGCGATGCGCCAGCGGAGCGTTACCACCATGCCGTGAAGGCCTGCCTCGAGGACGACAACGTGGACGGCGTGCTGGCGATCCTCACGCCGCAGGCGATGACCAAGCCGCTGGAATCGGCGCAGGTGCTGATAGCACTGGCCGACGCCCACAGCAAGCCGCTGCTGACCTGCTGGATGGGCGATGCGCAGGTCGCGGCGGCGCGCGAGGCGTTCAACAACGCGCACCGCCCGCATTTCCGCACGCCGGAACCGGCGGTGGAAGTGTTCTCGCACCTGTCCGCCTACTACCGCAACCAGAAGCTGCTGATGCAGATGCCCGGCCCGTTCTCGCACCATGTCGAACCGGACGTGGAAAGCGCGCGCCTGATTATCGAGGGCGCGTTGCAGGAGCATCGCAAGG
>JAUYGW010000306.1 GCA_030690245.1 Gallionella sp.
TCCTTGCCGACCTTGATCTGCAACTTCATCACGTCGCCGCAGGCCGGTGCGCCGACCATGCCCGTACCCACTTCCGCAGCATCCTTGTCCATGGAACCGACGTTGCGCGGATGTTCGTAGTGATCCAGTAATTTTTCGCTGTAAGCCATTCAAATTCTCCTTAGCTGGTAGCTCGTAGCCTGTAGCGGGTAGCAAAACCGGGGTTAGCTACAAGCTACTGGCTACGCGCTACAAGCTTCAATGTGCTGCCCACTTCACCGAATTCAAGTCGATGCCATCTTGATACATTTCCCACAGCGGCGACAGTTCGCGCAGCTTGCCGATCTTGTTTTTCATCAACTCGATGACGTAATCGACTTCTTCGACCGTAGTAAAACGTCCGATGCTGAAACGGATCGAACTGTGCGCCAACTCGTCGCTGCGCCCCAGCGCGCGCAGCACATAGGACGGCTCCAGACTCGCCGAGGTGCAGGCCGAGCCGCTGGACACCGCGACATCCTTGACCGCCATCATCAGCGATTCGCCCTCGACAAAATTGAAGCTGATGTTGAGATTATGCGGCACACGCTGCTCCATGTCGCCGTTGATATGCACTTCTTCCATCGCCATCAGGCCGCTCAGCAAGCGGTCGCGCAACATGCGGATGCGCTCGTTCTCCTGTGCCATTTCAACCTGCGCGATGCGGAACGCTTCGCCCATGCCGACGATCTGGTGCGTCGCCAACGTGCCGGAGCGCATGCCGCGCTCGTGCCCGCCGCCGTGCATCTGCGCTTCCAGGCGCACGCGCGGCTTGCGCCGCACGTACAGCGCGCCGATGCCTTTCGGGCCGTAGGTCTTGTGCGCGGAAAACGACATCATGTCCACTTTGAGCTGCTGCAAATCGATCGCCACCTTGCCGGTCGCCTGGGCCGCATCCACATGAAACAGGATGCCCTTGTCGCGGCAGATTTCGCCGATCGCGGCGATGTCCTGGATCACGCCGATCTCGTTGTTCACCAGCATGATGGACACCAGCACGGTATCGGGGCGCAACGCCGCCTTGAACTTGTCCATATCCAGCAAGCCATTCGGCTCCGGGTCGAGGTAGGTCGCGCTGAAGCCCTCGCGCTCCAGTTCGCGCACGGTATCCAGCACCGCCTTGTGCTCGATGCGCATCGTGATGATGTGCTTGCCCTTGCCCTGGTAGAAATGCGCCGCGCCCTTGATCGCGAGGTTATTCGACTCGGTCGCGCCGGAGGTCCAGACGATTTCCTTGGGGTCGGCATTCACCAGCGCGGCGACCTGCTCGCGCGCCAGTTCCACCGCCGCGTCCGCCTCCCAGCCGAAGGCATGGGAACGGCTGGCCGGATTGCCGAACTTCTCGGTGAGATAGGGGATCATCATCGAGGCCACGCGCGGGTCAACCGGCGTGGTCGCGGAATAATCCATATAAATTGGAAGCTTCATTATTACGCCCTCTTCAGCTTAAATTGAAATGACCGTGGGCTTGGTATCTTTTTTTATCATCACGATGTGCGCCCCGTCAGGGGTCGTCTTGGCCTGGCTGTCCACCAATTGCTGCAGCGTGACAGAGGCCAGATAATCGTAAATCTTTTCATTGAGCCCCATCCACAAATCATGGGTGATGCACTGGCGCTCGTCATGACAGTTGCCTAACCCTCCGCAACTGGTCGCATCCAGCGGCTCATCCACCGCCACGATGATCTCGGCTATCGTGATTTGCTCCGCTGGCCTGGCAAGATAGTAGCCGCCGCCCGGGCCGCGCACGCTCTCCACGATCTTGCTGCGGCGCAGCTTGCCGAACAACTGCTCCAGATAGGATAGCGAAATCCTCTGCCGCTCGCTGATCGCAGCCATGGTCACAGGACGGTGTCCGCCGCACATTGCCAAGTCAGCCATTGCCGTCACGGCAAAACGCCCTTTGGTCGTTAATCGCACATCATCTCCCACTCATTGGATTGAGTTTGCATTTTCAGAATAGCCCGAAAAACAATCGAAATTTAAACGGTTGCATAATAAAATACCCAAACATTTTAGTCAACTATCTTGTTCAGGTGATTAGGGTCAAATTTGTCGGCAGTGGCACGCTCTTCGTCCACGGGCACCCCCATTTTTTCAAGCTGTTGCAAAATGAAATCGATGCGCTGATCCACCGTCACGCTATGCCCGAGCAATCCGTGTATCGCCTTGGAGAGCGGGTCGTTCTGGTCGTTGCCGATGCCATAGGCATTGAAGCCGCTGGGCTTTTTCTTCTCTTCGTCGAGGATGCGCGCGGGGATGCCCGCCGCCGTCGCCCCCGCCGGCACATCCTTCACCACCACCGCATTCGAGCCGATTTTCGCGCCGTCGCCGATCGTGATCGGGCCGAGGATCTTGGCGCCCGCGCCCACCACCACGCCGTTGCCGAGCGTGGGATGCCGCTTGCC
Organism: Gallionella sp.; assembly: GCA_030690245.1. Classification (GTDB taxonomy): domain Bacteria; phylum Pseudomonadota; class Gammaproteobacteria; order Burkholderiales; family Gallionellaceae; genus Gallionella. Next base: position 2,427 of record JAUYGW010000306.1, read on the forward strand.
TTGCCGCCACGAGGTGCCGCCCAGCGTGACACCGTGGTAGAGCGTGACATCGTCGCCGATCTCGGCCGTCTCGCCGATCACCACGCCCATACCGTGGTCGATGAAGAAACGCCGCCCGATGGAAGCGCCCGGGTGAATCTCGATGCCGGTAAACCAGCGCGCGATATGCGACAGGAAACGCGCCAGCCATTTCAGGTTGGCGTGCCACAGGGTGTTCGCCATGCGGTGCAGGATGCGCGCATGCAGGCCCGGATAGCAGGTCAGCACCTCAAAAGTGCTGCGCGCCGCCGGATCGCGGTCGAATACGCTGGCGATGTCTTCCTTAATGTTCCGAAACATTCCGGTGCTCTTCCTGGTAACGCGATTTGAGGCGCGCATTGTACTCGGTTGTCGTGCTCAATATGCCGCGCAGGATATTGATTTCCTCCGGTTCCAGCCGCGCGCGGGCATACAGGCGGCGCAGGCGCTGCATCAGACGTGCAGGGTTTTGCGTGGTGAAAAAACCGATCTCGAACAGGGTCTTTTCCAGATGCGCGAAATATCCTTCCACCTGTTCATGCGTGGCAGACCGGACTTCCGGGGCAGCCGGCACAACGCCCTGCGCCGCCACGCTCAACTCGTAGCTCATCACCTGAACCGCGGCCGCCAGGTTGAGCGAGGAAAAATCCGGGTTGGCGGGAATATTGGCCAGCACCTGCGCGCGCCCCATCTCCTCGTTGGTCAGGCCGGACATCTCGGTGCCGAACAGCAATGCCACCGGCTGGGTAGCGGCCTGCTGCAACAGCAGCGGCGCCGCCTCGCGCGGGCTCTTCACTTCGATGGAAATATCGCGGAGCCGCGCGGTCATCGCCACCGTGAACACCACGCCCTGCAGGGCTTCATCGATGGAACCGCACACCACCGCATCGCGCAGCAGATCGTCGGCTCCGGCGGCCATCGCATCGGCCTGCGGATCGGGGAAAAGCCTCGGGTTGATCAAGTACAAATGGCGCAGGCCCATGGTCTTCATCGCGCGCGCCGCCGCACCGATATTGCCCGGATGGGTGGTATGGCTGAGAACGACCCTTATATTCTCAATAATGGCGCTGCCTGTAAGATTCTGTTTATACAAAGTGTAATTCCAACTAAAATGCGGCCTGCAATTTATGCTGTTCATTAAAAAGGTCGTACTTATGCATCCCATGCTCAACATCGCGGTAAAGGCCGCGCGTCGCGCCGGCAATCTGATTCATCGCTCCGCCGACAAGATCGACCACCTCACCATCACCCGGAAATCCCACTCGGATTTCGTCAGCGAAGTGGATCGCGCCGCCGAGCAGACCATCATCCAGACCCTGCTGGACGCCTATCCGACCCATGCGATTCTAGCAGAAGAGAGCGGTTCCCAAGGCGAGTCGGAGTTCCTGTGGATCATCGATCCGCTGGATGGCACGACCAACTTTCTGCACGGCTTTCCGCAATATTCCGTGTCCATCGCGCTGCAGCACAATGGCATCATCACCCAGGCGGTGGTGTACGACCCGGTCAAAAATGAACTGTTCACTGCCACGCGCGGGCGCGGCGCGTTCCTCAACGACAAACGCCTGCGCGTCTCCAAACGCCTGCACCTTGCCGACAGCCTGATCGGCACCGGCTTCCCCTATACCAGCTTTGAACACATGGATGCCTACCTGGCGATTTTCAAGGAACTGATCCAGAAGGCCGCCGGCCTGCGCCGCCCCGGTTCTGCCGCGCTGGATCTGGCGTGGATGGCCGCAGGGCGCTACGACGGCTTCTTTGAAGCCGGGCTCAAACCGTGGGACATGGCTGCAGGCTGCCTGCTGATTACCGAAGCGGGCGGCATGGTCAGCGACCTGCACGGCTCGGACACCTACCTCAAGACCGGCCACATCTGCGCGGGCAACCCCGATATCCACCCGCTGTTGCTGCAAGTGATGGCGCCGCATCTGACAGCCGCCCTGAGCGGTCGCCCCGCGAAACCTGCCAAATAAACAAACATCAGGACGATCATCATGAACAATCCGGAACTCGATCTCCTCATCAAAGAGAAAATGCGCAAGTATGTTCCCGACCGCCCCGTCCAGATAATGCATGGCGGCGTGATCGTGCTCGCGTCGATCGTCATCGGCGTGCTCTCCTTGCCTACCGGGCAGGACGCAGGCGCGGCAAGCCAAGGGCTTGAGGCATGGCTGGGCGTCTGCCTCGCGGTCGCCGGCCTGACACTCTATGTCATATGGACATATCTTCGCGCCGGCAAGGCCAGAAAAGAGGCCCATGCAGAATTCCTCGCTGCCTCGCTCAAAAAATCAAAAGGGAACCCCTAAAAATTCGGGGCTCGCCCAAATGCACCAACGCCAAAGGCTCCAACGGAAGGACCAAAACCGGCAAACCTATCAGGCAGCCGCCAGCTAATCAGACCTCGTGAATAAAGAAATCAAAGAGCCCAGTCACACGCCGATGATGCAGCAGTACCTGCGCATCAAGGCAGCGCATCCCGACATGCTGCTGTTCTACCGCATGGGGGATTTCTACGAGCTGTTCCATGAAGATGCCGCGCGCGCCGCGAAGCTGCTCGACATCACGCTGACGCAGCGCGGCGCGTCCAACGGGTCGCCGATCAAGATGGCCGGTGTGCCTTACCACGCCGCCGAGCAATATCTGGCGCGCCTGGTACGGCTCGGCGAATCGGTGGCGATCTGCGAACAGATCGGCGACCCGGCCACCAGCAAAGGCCCGGTGGAACGCAAGGTGGTGCGCATCGTCACCCCCGGCACGGTCACCGACTCCGCCATGCTGGAAGAGAAGCGCGACTGCCTGCTGCTGGCGCTGCACCAGCGCCACGGCAAGGTCGGCCTGGCCTGGATGAATCTCGCCTCGGGGCAATTTTTCGTCTGCGAGACTTCCGCCGAAAACCTGCCCGCCGAACTGGAACGCCTGCAACCTTCCGAAATCCTGCACGCCGAAAACGCTCGCCTGCAAGCCAATAACCATGCGGCTCTCAAGATGCTGCCCGATTGGCATTTCGAGCTGGACACGGCGCGGCGCGCGCTGTGCCAGCAGTTCGCCACGCTCGACCTCGCCGGTTTCGGTTGCGATGATTTCAGCGTCGGACTGGAAGCCGCCGGTGCGTTGCTCGGTTACGCCAAGCTCACGCAAGGCCAGGCCATCAGCCACATCCGCAGCCTGCAGGTCTACAGCGCCGACCGCTACGTGCGCATGGACGCCGCGACCCGGCGCAACCTGGAAATCACCCAGACCCTGCGCGGCGAACCCGCCCCCACCCTGCTGTCCCTGCTCGACACCTGCGCGACCAACATGGGCAGCCGCCTGCTGCACCACTGGCTGCACCACCCGCTGCGCGACCGCACGGTGCTGCGCACCAGGCTGGATGCAGTCGATAAGCTACAAACCTCCCCTCTCCCGCAAGCGGGAGAGGGGTTGGGGGAGAGGGTGTTTGGCAGCACGCCGATGTATCGCGTCATACACGACCACCTCAAACCCTGCGTCGACGTGGAGCGCATCACCGCGCGCATCGCATTGCGCAGCGCACGCCCGCGCGACCTCTCCGGCCTGCGCGATACGCTCGCACAATTGCCGCAACTGCAAACCGCACTTGTAGGTCGGGTTTCAACCCGACA
>JAUYGW010000318.1 GCA_030690245.1 Gallionella sp.
GCAACTCGCCGCCGCGATCACGCCGAAAACCAGAATGGTGGTGATCAACAGCCCGAGCAACCCGTCCGGCGCGGTGTACACGTTCGAGGAGTTGAAGGCGCTGGGCGAAGTATTGCGCAAACATCCGAACATCTTGATCGCCACCGACGACATGTACGAGCATATCGCGCTGACCGATGCGAAGTTCGTCAACATTTTGAATGCCTGCCCCGACCTGTATCCGCGCACCATGGTGCTGAATGGCGTGTCCAAGGCCTACGCGATGACTGGCTGGCGCATCGGCTACGCGGCGGGGCCGGAGAACATCATCACCGCGATGGAGAACGTGCAGTCGCAGAGCACCTCGAACCCGACCTCAATTTCCCAAGTTGCCGCCGAGGCCGCGCTGAACGGCGACCAGGGCTGCATCGCGCCGATGCTCGAGGCGTTCCGCGAGCGGCATGTGTTCGTGGTGAACGAGCTGAACAAGATTCCCGGCGTGCAGTGCCTCATGGCGGGCGGCGCGTTCTATGCGTTCCCGGACATGCGTGCGGCAATCGCCAGGCTGCATCAACGCGGCACGATCAAGGCAGCGACTGACATCGCGCTATCCGAATACCTGCTGGAACAAGGCGGCGTCGCGGTGGTGCCCGGTTCGGCTTTCGGCAGCGAGGGCTATGTCCGCCTGTCGTTCGCCACGTCGATGGACAACCTCAAGGCAGCGCTAGAGCGCCTTGCGAAAGCACTTTCGTGAGGTTGCGGCGAAGGCTCTTGTACCCGAAGGGTGAACCTTCAGGTTATGCCGGAGCCAAAATCCCCAATAAGCGCTGGAGCGCCTAGCGAAAGCATTGGGTTGATGTAGGGGCGCGATTTATCGCGCCCTGGTACATTCATCTGTCAAAAAAGGGCGCGATAAATCGCGCCCCTACCAACCCATACCGAAATAACGAAGAAAAATTACCACGCCATCTGCAATGACGGGTTATCGGTTGTCCCGCCGACTTGCAGCGCAACCGATCCCATCCCCGCACGCATGGTCAAATCGGCGATGACGCGCCCGGACACCTGCTGTTTGGCGATGTCCAGCGTGCCCGTTGCGTTCAACACCCCGGTGCTCATCTTGACCTGCCTGAAGTGGTAATCCCCGTTGGCATAATACAAATTGCCGCTCAGTTCATCGAAATGGGTGCGCCCGCCCGGCAAGCTTTCCCTGCTGCGCAGGCGGGCGGTCTCAACGACATCAACGCCATTGATGACACCCTTCTTGGCGGAAAAAGCACCCTCCAGCGTCGCCGCCTCCACGAGTTTTGACAAGCTCGCCGACTGCATCTGGAAGCGCGCCGTACCGTCCATATCGCCGCTCAGCGCCTTGCTCATATTCTGCAAGGTGATGGTTTTGGCGACCAGATTTCCCTGGGCGCGCCAGCCGGTACGCCAGTCGATACGCGCATCGCCGAGCAGCATGCCGCCCATGATGCTGCCGTCCAGAGCGGCAATCACCAGACCATCGCCGGTCAGTTCGCCCTTTGCATCCAAATTATCGAAAATCCAATTCGGCAGCAGCGGCAACGCGCTGCCGCGCACTGCGATCGATATCTGCATCTTATTTTCCGGCGTGGCGTTAATGTCCAGCGCAAGCTTGTTTCCATCGGCATGCAATTTCGCCTGCGTAAATTTCCCGGCCTGGCTGAAACTCAGTTCCCCGCTTATACCCGACAACTGCACGCCATCCGCTTCCAGCTTGCCCTGGTTTAACCCGATGCGGGCAACCGGATACTGGGCGTCGGCGGCAATTTTTTGCAGCCATGCCGATATTTGCGGCAAGGCTGCGCCATTGACCTGCACGCCTTCCAATTCGATGCCGGTAATCGGCTTGTTCGAAGAAAACAATGCGGACAATGCGAAATCGACCCGTGCCTGCTGCACCTGAATCGGCTTGGTTTCGCCGATCGACACATCCTTCAATTCCAGGCGCGGCGTCGGCAGCAGCCGCCCGGCCAATTGCCCGACATGCACCGGCTGCTGCAAGCTGGCGGTGAGCGCCTTTTCGATGCCGGTTGCGTAGTCCTTCATGGGCAGCAAGGGCGGGACGGCAAACAGCGCGATCACCAGCGCCACAAATAACCCGGCGCCGATCTTGCCCAAAGGCAGCGGTTTGCGGCGCGCCCGTGCAGCCGGAATCTCCTTGGCGGGACGCGGCGCCTCTTGCGGCTGGGCAGCACGCTGCTCGGCCTCCGCCCAAGCCTTGGCCTGAGTTTCCGCATGTTTCGCCACTTCTTCCGCAGAAGGCATGCGCGCCTCTGCGGCAGGCTTGGCCGTTGTTTCGGAAGGCGGTGTTTCGGGTACGCTTGCCGAGGACGGCTGTTGCGCCGCCTCGACTGGTTTGTGCGTTTCTTCCGGAAGTTTAAACTGCTCTATACCGCCCATCAGGGCGGCAATATCCTGCTGCTCTGGCTCGGGCTCCGGTTCTTCATGCGCTGTTGGCGCAGGAGGCGTCGCGGCCTCGGGCATCGCAAAACTGAAGGGTTCCAGCTTGATCGTCACGGCCGGTTCGCCGGCTTGCGGCAATGCGGCTTCCGCGACGGGCGCTGCGGCATCCATCAATTCATAGACCGGATGCTCGCGCCCGTGCTTGTCCTTTTGCAAACCGCGATACTGGAACAGGTTGTCATATTCGTCGCTGAGGCGCGAAACGAAATCGTAATAGGCGCGGGAAATATAAACCTGATCGATGCCTGCAAAACTCATCACGCGTTGCGCGTCGTTGATCCCGTCGCCGACCATGTTGCTCCGGCCGTTCATGTCTTTGGCGACATTGACGGGGCCAAGATGAATGCCGATGCGTACTTTCAGGTCCGGGTAATCCTGGTGCTGATTGGCCATCACCGTCTTGCGGAATTGCATCGCCACTTCCAGCGCATCTTCCGGATGCTGCAAAAAGCCTATTGCCGCGCCATCCCCGGTATCCAGGATGATGTGTTCGTCATCTCCCCGCGCTTCCAGACAATCGGTGACTAATTGATTGAATTGTTTCTTGATTTCGATCTGTTTATTGACGGTTTGCTTGGTATAGCCGACCACGTCGAAAAACAACACCGTCACGCTGGTAGAACGTGCGGCCTGATAAGCGACTGTCTTCGGCTTGGTGGTTTCCGCTTCCTGCCGCACTTTCAACGCGGCTTCGGCTTCCTGCTTGTTACGCTGCTCTGCTTCTTCGCGCACCGCCGCCTGTTGTCTGGCCAGTTCGGCTTCCTCGCGCGCTTTGACGGCTTCCTGTTCAGCCTTGAGGCGTGCTTCGGCCTCTTTCTGTGCCTCTAATTTGGCCGCCTCTGCTTCTTTCCGTGAGCGGCGCTCCGCCTCTTCTCTGGCTTTCGCCTCCGCCTCGGCTTTTGCATTTGCCGCTTCCAGCTCGGCCCGCACGCGTGCGGCCTCTTGTTCCGCCTTCACTCGCGCGGCGCTCGGCCTCTTCGCGCGCCCTGGTTTCGGCTGCCGCTTTCTGCCTGGCAAGT
>JAUYGW010000325.1 GCA_030690245.1 Gallionella sp.
ATCCTGATCAAGGATACGCATATCGGCAAGCAGATCGTGCCGATCGTGCCGGACGAGGCGCGCACTTTCGGCATGGACGGGCTGTTCCGCCAGATCGGCATCTTCTCGCAGGTCGGGCAGCTTTACACGCCGCAGGATGCCGAACAGTTGATGTTCTACAAGGAAGACGAGCACGGCCAGATACTGCAGGAAGGCATCACCGAGGCGGGGGCGATGTCCTCGTGGATCGCCGCCGCGACTTCCTACGCGAATCACGGCACGGCGATGATCCCGTTCTACATCTACTATTCGATGTTCGGCTTCCAGCGCATCGGCGACCTGGCCTGGGCGGCGGGCGACATGTGCGCGCGCGGCTTCCTGCTCGGCGGCACCGCCGGGCGCACCACGCTGAACGGCGAAGGTTTGCAGCATCAGGATGGGCACAGCCACCTGGCGGCGGCGACCATTCCGAATTGTGTGTCCTATGACCCGGCCTTTGCGTATGAACTGGCGGTTATCATTCAGGACGGGTTGCGCCGCATGTATGTGAATCAGGAAAACCTGTTTTATTACGTGACGGTGATGAACGAGAATTACGCGCACCCCGCCATGCCGAAGGGCGCGGAAGCAGGCATCATCAAGGGCATGTATCTTTTGCGTGAAGGGGCAAGGGGGAAGGGGGAAGGGAAAAAAACGAGAGTGCAGTTGCTCGGCAGCGGAACGATTTTGCGCGAGGTGATCGCTGCGGCGGAATTGCTGAAAAAGGATTTCGGCGTGGCCGCCGACATCTGGAGCGTGACCAGTTTCAACGAGCTGCGCCGCGAAGGGCTGGATTGCGAACGCTGGAACATGCTGCATCCGGAAACCGGGCGGCGCGCGAGTTATGTCGAGCAATGTCTGGTCGAGCGCGGCGGCCCGGTGATCGCCGCGACCGATTACATCAAGAGCTATGCAGACCAGATACGCCCCTACGTTCCGGGGCGCTACAAGGTGCTGGGTACGGACGGCTTCGGCCGCTCGGACACGCGCGTGAAGCTGCGCCGCTTCTTCGAGGTGGATCGTTTCTATATTGCGGTTGCCGCATTGAAGGCACTTGCCGATGAAGGCGCGATCAAGGCCGGCGAAGTCAGCAAAGCGATCAAGTTGTACCAGATCAATCCCGACAAACCCAATCCAGTGACGGTTTAACGTGGCGACTATCAATCAAGTGCTCGTGCCGGACATCGGCGACTTCAAGGA
>JAUYGW010000329.1 GCA_030690245.1 Gallionella sp.
ATTTTCACTGTTATATGGCCTACAAAGTCTCGCGTTGGCGCTTCTTCAGCTTGGCGCGAAGCCTGATTTGCTTGAGTTGCGACAGATATTCGACAAACACCTTGCCGCGCAGGTGATCCACCTCGTGCTGGATGCAGACTGCCAGAAATCCTTCCGCGTCCAGCGTGAAGGGTTCACCTTTTTCATCGAGCGCGCGCACCGTCACTTTTTCCGCGCGGCGCACCTTTTCATAAATGCCCGGCACCGACAGGCAGCCTTCCTCGCTTTCCTCTTCGCCGCTGCTGGCGATGATTTCCGGGTTGATGAATATTTTCAACTGATTGTGCGTCTCGGAAACGTCAACCACGATGAGTTGTATATTCACATCCACCTGCGTTGCCGCCAAGCCGACTCCAGGCGCGGCATACATGGTCTCCGCCATGTCTCGCACCAGCCTGCGGGTGGCCTCGTCGACCCGCTCGACCTTTCTGGCGACCTTGTGCAGCCGTTCATCGGGGTACTGCAAAATTTTCAGGATTGCCATATGCGCTCCATAAATGCTTGCTTATTTATATGTCTGGATGCAGAATTTAATGCAACGCAGCAACATTGCGTGCCCTTAATATTGATTCTGCCGGAGTTTTCCATGCGCAAGATTATATCGCTGATTTGCTTTTTATTGCCCATCTTGGCCTTCGCTGCCCAGCCCGATACCCGTCCGGAACTTCGCAGCGATGCGCCCGACCGGCATGTGGTTGTCAAAGGCGATACGCTGTGGGACATTTCCGGCAAGTTTTTCAAAGACCCTTGGAAATGGCCTTATATCTGGGGCATGAACAAGGACTCCATCAAGGATCCGCACTGGATTTATCCGGGCGACGTGATCATTCTGGATCGCGCCAGCGGCACATTGCGCATCGGCCAGGCCGGTGCTGCGATCACGGGCAGTTCTGACGGCGTCATCAAGCTCTCACCCAAAGTGCGCGCAGGCCACAGCACGCACGATGCCATCCCGAGCATTCCCGCCAGCGCCATCGCGCCGTTTTTAAGCCAGCCACTGGTCATCGAAGAAGGCGCATTGAAGGATGCGCCGACGCTGATCGGCGCGCGCGAAGGCCGCGTGATACTCAGCGCCCACGATATCGGCTTCGTGAAAGGCCTGTCCCAGGATAAGGGCACAAAGTGGCAGATTTATCGCCCTGGCAAAGCGTTTACCGACCCCGATACCGAGGAAGCGCTGGGCATCGAAGCGATCTATCTGGGCAATGCAGAAGTGACTACCTTTGCGGATGTCAGCACCGTTGCGATCACCCAATCCGTACAGGAAATCAACAAGGGCGACCGCCTGGTCGCCCCCTCCGGCGCCGCCACCAACGCCTACCTGCCGCGCGCGCCCGGCGGCAACATTTCTGCGCGCGTCATTTCGGTGTACGGCGGCGTTTCGCAGGCCGGGCAAAACACCGTCATCACCCTGAACAAGGGCGCACGCGACGGGCTGGAAAGCGGCCATGTGCTGGCCCTGTACCGCAAGGGTGAGGACGTGAAGAGCGAAGGCGAAAAATATACCCTGCCGGATGAACGCTATGGCCTGTTGTTCGTGTTCCGCGTGTTCGACAAAGTATCGTACGCGCTGGTGATGCAGACTCGTTTGCCGGTGCAATTGCTGGATCGCGCACAAACCCCGTAAATAATGCAAGCTGATGCTTCGCTCAAGGCCTGGCTGGCGCTCAGCCTGATACGCGGCCTGGGCGGCGAAAGCGCGCGCCGCCTGTTGAAGGAACTCGGTTCGCCGGAGGCGGTTTTCACCGCCTCCCCCGGTTCGCTCAGGTCCGTCGTCAAAGCCGAAGTCGCAGCCGAGATCGGCAAAGGCATCGCTGACGACCTGCTCGCCCCTGCGCTGAATTGGCTGGAAGACGGCAATAACCGCATCGTCACCCTCGCCGACAGCGACTATCCGCAAGCCCTGCTGAATATTCCCGACCCGCCGCTGTTGTTGTATGTGAAGGGGCGGCTCGACCTGCTCAACCGTTCCGCGCTGGCCGTGGTCGGCAGCCGCAATGCCACCCCGCAGGGCATTCACAACGCCGAGGCATTCGCCCAATCGCTGAGCGACGCCGGGTTGTGCGTCATCAGCGGCATGGCGCACGGCATCGACGCCGCCGCGCATCGCGGCGCATTGCGCTGCCAAGGAAACAATTGCGGAAGCAGCATCGGCGTAGTCGGCACCGGGCTGGATAAGGTCTACCCCGCCGCGAACCGCGACCTCGCACATGAACTCGCGGCCCGGGGCGCGCTGATTTCGGAATTCCCGCTCGGCACGCCGCCGCTGGCCGCCAACTTTCCGCGCCGCAACCGCATCATCAGCGGCATGAGCGCCGGCTGCCTGGTGGTCGAAGCCTCGCTGCAAAGCGGCTCGTTGATCACCGCGCGGCTGGCGCTGGAGCAGGGCAGGGACGTGTTCGCGATCCCCGGTTCGATCCACGCGCCGCAAAGCAAGGGCTGCCATGCGCTGCTCAAGCAAGGCGCGAAACTGGTCGAGACCGCGCAGGATATTCTCGAGGAATTGGGCGGCCCGATTGCCGCAGCCGCCGCTGCAACCGCGCACCACCCCGATATGCCAGGCCCTGATACACAAGGCCCGGCTACACAGGGTACGGATACGCAAGATCCGAATTCCGCGCTGCTCGGGCATCTCGGCTTCGATCCGGCCGACCTGGACACCCTCGGCGAACGCAGCGGCTTGACGGTAAGCCAGCTATCCGCCATGCTGTTGACGCTCGAACTGGAGGGGCGCATCAGTGCGTTACCCGGCGGCCTGTATCAACGTATCCACTAAAACCACGCTAATCATGTTCGAAATTTTGATGTATTTGTTTGAAAGTTACTTTGACGCGGGCAGTTATCCGGAGCCGGATAAACTGTCGCGCAAACTTTCCGCCGCCGGCTTCGAGGGCGAAGAAATCGACGAGGCGCTGACCTGGCTGTCCGCGCTGAAACAACAAAATCCGGATAATTATCCGGCCAGCCTCGAACATGCCGGCATGCGCCATTTTGCCGAACTGGAACTGCAGCGCATCGGCTTCGAGGCGCGCCAATTCCTGCTGTTCGCCGAGCAGCAACACATGATCTCCGCCGTCGAGCGCGAGATGATCCTCGACCGCGCCGTTGCGCTGCATCAGGAAAATCTCGGGCTGGACAAGCTCAAGCTGATCATGCTGATGGTATTGTGGAACCGCCACCAGAATCTCGATCCGCTGTTGATCGAAGAACTGCTCACCCCGTTAAATTCAGCACAACTACATTGAGCCTCAATCACTCCGCATGGCAACCAATCTCCTGATCGTCGAATCCCCGGCCAAGGCCAAGACCCTTAAAAAATATCTGGGCAAGGATTTTGAAGTCCTCGCCTCGTTCGGCCATGTGCGCGACCTGGTGC
>JAUYGW010000331.1 GCA_030690245.1 Gallionella sp.
CGCGGCATTATACGCGACGTAACCCGCATTCGATTTCGGCGCGCAGGCCATATACATCACCGCCTGCGCCAGAGCCAGCTCGCCTTCCGGCGACCCTAAACGCTCATAGGTTTGCGCGGCATCCTGCGTGAGCTGGATCGCGCGCGGGTCGGCCAGGCCGATGTCTTCCCATGCCATGCGCACGATGCGCCGCGCCAGATAGCGCGGATCCGCGCCGCCGTCCAGCATGCGCACCAGCCAGTACAGCGCGGCATCCGGGCTGGAGCCGCGCACCGATTTGTGCAGCGCGGAAATCTGATCGTAGAACGCCTCGCCGCCCTTGTCGAAACGGCGCAGATTCTGCGCCAGCGTGTTGTCGAGAAACGCAGCGTCGATGTTGCTCACGCCGGCAGTTTGCGCGGCGGTTTGTAACTGCTCCAGCACGTTGAGCAGGCGGCGCGCGTCGCCGTCTGCGTAACCGATGATGCGCTCGCGCGCATCGTCATCGAACTGCAAATTTTCCAATGCAGCCTGCCGCGCACGCTCGAACAACTGCTCCAGTTCTTCGGCAGACAACGCATGCAGCACATACACCTGCGCGCGCGACAGCAGCGCATTGTTCACTTCAAACGACGGATTCTCGGTGGTCGCGCCGATGAACGTCACCAAGCCCTGCTCGACGAACGGCAGGAAGGCGTCCTGTTGCGACTTGTTGAAGCGGTGCACTTCGTCGACGAACAGGATGGTATGGCGGCCGCGCTGTTGCAGCACCTGCTGCGCCTGCGCGATGGCCTCGCGGATGTCCTTCACGCCGGACAGCACCGCCGACAGCGGCACGAACTCGGCATCGAAGGCCTGCGCCATGAGTCTTGCAAGGGTGGTCTTGCCCACGCCCGGCGGCCCCCACAGAATCATCGAATGCAGCTTGCCGGACTGGAACGCCAGACGCAGCGGCCTGCCCTCGCCCAACAGATGAGACTGGCCGATGACCTCGTCGATATGCTTGGGGCGCAGGCGTTCCGCCAGCGGCGCGTCGGGTGCGTTAGTTGAAAACAGGTCAGCCATAATGCGGCGAGTTTATCTCATGGGAGCGCCGACGTCCCCGTCGGCATTTTTGGTTGCATTGCCATTATTTTCAAACGGGGACGTCGGCGCTCCCACTGTTGGCGCTTTCACTATCGACGTTTCAAATCTCGCGCTTGAATGCTGCCATTCGCATTCATTTTGCACCAGCCCTGCCTTTACCGGATTGTTGTGTATGTACGCAACCACCGCCGCAAGATGGTGATCGTCACGGACATAACGGTCAAAATAATCGCGCATCCACACCGTACCGGTGCGCCCGAGATGCCGGTTGATTAACCTGGCAGTGAACGATTTCCAGCCCTGTACCACCCTGGACAACGGATAGCTTTCACGAGTCTCGACCAATACATGCACATGGTTGGGCATCACGCACCATGCCAACAGGCGGTAATATTGCCCATCGCCATGCAGCAACGCACCCTCGACAATATCCGCAACGGCAGGCTGTTTCAGCCAGCATGCCCCGTGCCCGGCATCAAGCAAATTTTCGATCCGACCGAGTTTTTCCACATCACTGCCAGCTTCTTGCAACAGGCGATCCAGCACACTGGCCGGAAGCGAATCGGCAAGCCGGAACGTGATGGCCTGAAGCAGACCGGGCGTATCGCAATGGGGCAAATAGCCACGGCTGTGCCAGAATTTATGCATGTTTTATCGGGAGCGCCGACGTCCACGTCGGCAAATGATGGTAATGCAACCGAAGATGCCGACGGGGACGTCGGCGCTCCCAGACATCGGTGCTCCAAGCAACCGGTTGCCGCACATCAGTCGCCCAGCACATCCGCGCCCTTGGGCGGCGTGAACTGGAACTGTTGCGCGGAAAATTTCGGGTTGTGTTGCATGTTTGAAAACCGCAGCACGGTCTTGTGCCCGAACGCATCGTTCAATTCCATGATGACCAGCTCGGCTTGCGCGTTGAAGGCCATGAGGATCTTTTCGAAGCTGCCGTCCTGGGCTTTGGAAATGGCTTGCAGCCAATCCAGACCATCCTGGCTGCCGCTTTCCTTGAGCGTAAAGTCGCGCTCGATTTCGTTGCTGCCGGAGAGCAGCGCGGCGGGGCTGCTGCCCAGTGCCGCGTCCAGCTTCTTGACCGTCACCTGGTTCAGATCCACGTCATACAGCCAGAATTTCTGGCCGTCGCCGACGATGATCTGTTCGTAGGGTTTTTGATAGGTCCAGCGGAATTTGCCGGGGCGCTGGAACTGCATGATGCCGGAGGCGCTCTGGATGCGTTTGCCGTTCTGGTCCAGCACCACCTGCGTGAAATTTGCCTGCGCGGAATGCGTCGCGGCGACAAATTCCTTCAGCTTGGCGATGCCTCCGGCATGTGCGGAGAGCGGCGCGAGACACAACATTAAAACGGCAAATATATATTTCATCATCATTTCTCTGTGAAGGATCGTGGATCAAGGAGCGAGGATTGAGGAAAACCCGCCGATCCTGCTTTTAGCTCAATCCTCAATCCACGATCCTCAATCCTGCCTCACAGGTGCAAGCACTTCGCGGTTGCCGTTGCTCTGCATCGCCGAAACGATGCCTGCAGCTTCCATCTGCTCGACCAGCCGCGCCGCGCGGTTGTAGCCGATGCGCAGATGGCGTTGCACCAGAGAGATCGACGCGCGGCGATTTTTCAGGACGATTTCCACCGCCTGGTCGTACAAGGGATCGGCTTCCGCATCCAGGCTTGGCCCGCCTTCCCCGCCTTCCTCTGCTTCTTCCAGCGAATTGAGCACGCCATCGATGTATTGCGGCATGCCCTGCGCCTTCAGGTATTCGGCGACGCGGTGCACTTCCTGGTCGGACACGAACGCGCCATGCACGCGCTGCGGGTAGCCGGTGCCGGGCGGCAGGTACAGCATGTCGCCCTGCCCGAGCAGCGCTTCCGCGCCCATCTGGTCGAGGATGGTGCGCGAGTCGATCTTGCTCGACACCTGGAACGCCACGCGCGTCGGCACGTTGGCCTTAATCAGGCCGGTGATCACGTCCACCGAGGGGCGCTGCGTGGCCAGCACCAGATGTATGCCGGAGGCGCGCGCCTTCTGTGCGAGGCGCGCGATCAGCTCCTCGATCTTCTTGCCGACCACCATCATCAGGTCGGCGAGTTCGTCGATGAACACCACGATCAGCGGCAATTCTTCGAGCGCCTCCGGGTTTTCCGGCGTGAGCGTGAACGGGTTGGTCAGCGGCTGCTCGTCCTTGATCGCCTCGCGCAGCTTCTGGTTGTAGCCGGCGATGTTGCGCACGCCGAGCGCCGACATCAGCCGGTAGCGCCGGTCCATTTCCTGCACGCACCAGTTGAGCCCGGAGGCGGCCTGGCGCATATCGGTGACCACCGGGCAGAGCAGGTGCGGAATGCCTTCATAAACGGAAAGCTCCAGCATCTTCGGATCGACCAGCAGCAGGCGCACCTGCTGCGGTGTGCTCTTGTACAGCAAGGAGAGGATCATCGCGTTGATCGCCACCGATTTACCGGAGCCGGTGGTGCCCGCGACCAGCACATGCGGCATCTTCGCGAGGTCGGCGACCACCGGCTTGCCGGCGATATCCTTGCCCATCGCGATGGTCAGCGCGGAACCCATGTCGGCATAGACCTGCGAACCGAGGATTTCAAACAGATGCACGATCTGGCGTTTCGGATTGGGCAGCTCCAGCGCCATGTAAGCCTTGCCCGGGATGGTCTCGACCAGCCGGATGCTCACCACCGACAGCGCGCGCGCGAGGTCTTTCACCAGATTGGTGATCTGGCTGCCCTTCACGCCGGTAGCCGGATCGATCTCGTAGCGCGTGATCACCGGCCCCGGATAGGCGGCGACCACTTTGACTTCCACGCCGAAATCCCTCAGCTTGCGCTCGATCAGGCGCGAGGTGAATTCCAGCGTGTCAGGGGATACCGCCTCGACATGCTGCGCCGCCTGATCCAGCAAGTGCAGCGGCGGCAGCGGCGAATCCGGCATTTCGGCGAACAGCGGAGCTTGTTTCTCTTCGGCCACCCGCGCCGACCTGACCACCTCCATCAGCGGCATTTCGATATGGATAGGCTGATGCTCCTCGACGCGCTTTTTTTCTTCCTCGACAACGGCGACACGCTCGGTCATCGCCTGCGCGCCGATGCGCCGATCCTGCCGGGTCTGCCAGGCCAGGCGCGCGCGCTGATAAGCAGTTTCCAGCGACGCCCCCAGCCAGTCGACGAAACGCAGCCAGGACAATCCGCTGAACAGGCTGAAGCCGGTGGCGATCAGCGCCAGCAGCAGCAGCGTCGCGCCGGTAAAGCCGAGCAGGCGCGTCAGCGTATCGCCGACCAGCACGCCGAGCATCCCGCCGGGAACCAGCGGCAACGCGGCTTTCAGCGTGTACAGGCGAACCGCTTCAAGCGCGCTGCTGGCCAGCAACAGCACCGCAAAGCCCGCGACCGAAGCCCTCCATGTCCGCCTGTCGAAGATGCTGTCGGCGCGCAATTCGTGATAGCCCGCCCACACGCGTTGCAGCATGAACAGCACACACCACCACGCGGAAAACCCGAACAGGTAAAACAGCAGATCGGAGAGGTGCGCGCCAAGCACCCCGCCGGGATTGGCGGTCAGCGCGCCGCTGGCGCTATGCGACCACGCCGGATCGGCGCGATCATAGCCATACAACGCCACCGCGAAATACAGTGCGCAAGCGGCCAGCAACAGCCAGCGCGATTCGCGCAGCAGGCCGAACAATTTGCCGCCGGGCAGGGCGCTATCCGCTTCAGCCATGAGGCGTACCGACCAGCCCAAGCTTCTCGGCCATGCGCACCGCCTCCATACGGTTGCCAACGCGCAACGTTTGATAGACCGCCGCCACGTGAATCTTGACGGTTCCTTCGGCGAGATGGATCGCCTCGGCGATCTCCTTGTTGGACAACCCCGCCGCCAGATGCGTCAACACCTGCATCTGGCGCTGGGTCAGGCCGTATTCGTTGGTATGCAAACTGCGCCGGTCGGCAACATCCGGTTCCTTTGCGACGATTTCGCCATACTGCCGCAACAATTGCGGCGGGATGTACACGCCGCCGGAAAGCACCAGGTTCAGCGCACTCAGCATCACGGCAGCGTTCGAACTCTTGCAGACAAAACCCATCGCACCGTAATTCATCACCTTTTCCATAAAGCCGCGGCCTTCTTCGCCGGAGACCACTACCACAGGGATATGCGGATAGCGCTGGTGAAAAAACCGGACGGAGACGGGGCCTTCGCTGCCGGGCATATTCAGGTCCAGCAGCGCCAGATCGAGCTCGGGGTGTTGCGTGGCAAGCTTCAGGCCGTCGGGAAAATTTGCCGCCTCCAATATCTCGACTTCTTCGGGCAATTGCTGAAGCACATAGCGCATCCCGTCGCGGAACAATGCGTGATCATCCACCAGCAGAATCTTCATTCACCTTCTCCCTGAACTCTGGTTTTGCTAAAAAGTAGATTAGCCACGGATGAACACGGATGTTCACGGATAAAACATTGCATTACGAGGAGTTGGCATTTTACCCAAACGGTATGGGAAAAAGGGTGATGCAACCCATTGTTCATCTGTGTCAATCCGTGTTCATCCGTGGCTAACCACTGTTTTCAGATTTATTGTATCCGAATGCCCGGCATCACGCCCCGCCCAGCAGCAGCCGAATATCGTCAGCCAGCCACTCGGTGCGTTGCGCAAGCGGCGCACGCAAGCGCACCTTGCCGCTGGGATCCACCAAGAATGCGCCGACACTGTGATCCATATTGTAGCCGGATGCGGTCGGCCGCTTCTCGTAGGCCACATAAAACGCCTTGGCTGCCTGCGCCGTGGCTTGTGCATCGCCATACAGCCCGAGGAACGACGGATGAAAAGCGGGAACATATTGCTTCAGCATCTCCGGCTTGTCGCGCTCCGGATCGACGGTGATGAACAGCACCTGCACCTTATCGGCATCTTTCCCGAGCAGTTGCATCACCTGCGCCAGATCGGCCAGCGTGGTGACGCACACGTCCGGGCAGTGAGTGTAGCCGAAGAACAGCACCACCGTCTTGCCGCGAAAATCCGCCAGCGCGCGCGTCTTGCCATTATGGTCGGTTAAACGGAAATCCGCCTCGGTGAACATTGCGCCGATATCGCTGGCGTGGAACGGCGAAGGCAGCTTGGGTTTTTCGCAACCGGCCAGAAGTGCAACCAACAACAAGAGAAACAAATTACGCAGCCACATGACAACTTCCCGTCCATCCATATAAGTAAAAAGTATAGCCCACTTTAATCAGGCCATACACGCCGAATCCGGCCACCAGCAATCCGGCAGTCAGTCGCACGCGCCGCGACTGCGCCCAGCGCCTGCTATTCTCCCAGAACAGCCCGATTGCCAACAGGTTCGGCAAGGTTCCGAGGCCGAATGCCAGCATCACCAGCGCGCCGCTTTGCGCGCTGCCGCTGGCCAGCGCGGTGACCAGCACGGTATATACCAGACCGCACGGCAGCCAGCCCCACAGAACGCCGAGCAGCAAGGCGCGCGCGGGCGTGGTGACCGGCAGCAGGCCGCGTGTCAGCGGCTGGAGATACCGCCATAGCACGCCGCCGGCCCGTTCGATGCGCCGCACGATGCCCCAGATGCCGGCGAGATACAGCCCCAGCGCGATCAACATCAAACTGGACAGCGCAAACAGCAGATGCTGCACCGGCACCGCGTCGCGCAGCAGCAGCCCGGCCTGGCCAAGTGCGCCGGCCAGTGCGCCGGCCACCATGTAACTCGTCAGCCGCCCGCCGTTATACGCCAGATGGAACGGCCAGCGCCCCCCAGAAAACTTTGAGGACTTCGGCACCTGCGCGGCAAACATGCCGACGATGCTGCCGCACATGCCGAGGCAATGCACGCCGCCGAGCAGCCCGACAAAGAATACCGCGATGATGCTGAAATCAGTCATAAACCCCTGTCCGCAAATTGCAGTTGTAGGAGCGCGCCCTGCGCGCGACAGATGTT
>JAUYGW010000333.1 GCA_030690245.1 Gallionella sp.
TGCGGCATCTGGCAAAGAGAGTGGTCAACTGCCGAATCTATGCCTTGGTGCAGATACTGAATTGCGCGCACAATAAACAAACAGGAGTGCCGGAGAAGTGAACATGAATGATGGCGGTGGACATATAAACATAAAGCGGGCTATCAAAAACATCGATGTATTACCCGCCATGCCGGTCATTGCGCAAAGGCTGCTGGCGTTGGATTTGGATACCGAAGAAGGACAGCGGATGCTGCTGGTGCTGATCGAACAGGATCCGCAAATTTCGGCAAAAATCGTTGGCTTGGCTAACTCGGCGATGATCGGCGCATCGCGCAATATCGCGACCGTAAGGGATGCCGCTATGCTGATCGGCATCAAGCGCGTCCAATCGATCTCCACCGGCATCGCCATCATGAGCCTGATGGCCAAGGCGCCCGCAGGGAAGTTTAATGTGGAGGAATTATGGCTGCACAGCATTGGCATCTCATTTGCCATGCTGGGCATTGCACAGTTCATACCGGCAAAAGTGCGGCCCCGGGATGACCAGATATTTTTGGCCGGCATGCTGCACGACATCGGCTATTTGGTGCTGGCCTACCTTGATCCAAAGCTCAGCGATAAGCTGCACACCCGCTTGGCTGCGGAACCAAAGCGTCCGGTAATGGAGGTCGAACGGGAAATTCTGGATATATGCCACGATGGACTGGGAGCGGAGCTGGCATGTCACTGGAATTTGCCTGAAGAAATCATCACCGTTTTGCGTTACCACCACAATCCGGGAGCAGCCGAGGCAGCAGCGGGCCGGTCGCTGGCACGCATGATTAACATAACGGAAAAATTGTTGCCATCCTTTGGCTTTAGCGAATATGTAACTCCCGGCATCCGAGCCGAGGAGTGGGAAGCACTGGGCATAAGCCCATCCAAAGCAGAAAAAGTGAAAGAGCGGGTGAACGAGGGTGTGGAAGAGGCCATACAGTTCGCAAGTTCGTTTGCATGACCCCCGTGCCTTTACGGTTCGGGTTTTTCCTTGCCCGCTTCCCCGCCCTTGTTCTCATCATAACCAGTGTCTTGTGCCGGGGTGGTCATATCAGTCGTTTCATCAGGGCGGCTCATCATCTCTTCATCATCATCGAGCAGAATCCGGCTGGCATTGCCTTCCATGTCCTCGTACTGGCCCTTCTTCACCGCCCAGATCAGCACGGCAAGAAACACCAGACCGAAAAACATCATGCCGGGAATCAAGCTGTAAATCACATCCATGACAGCCCCTATCGCTTCTTGAACAAATTGCGTATGCGCGCCGCGTTGCCGATCACCGCCAGCGAGCTGATCGGCATGGTGATCGCCGCGACCAGCGGCGTCACCATCGCCAGCATCGCCAGCGGCACCATGATAGCGTTATAAACAAAAGACAGGCCGATGTTCTGCTTGATGGTGCGCAGGGTGCGGCGCGACAGCAGGGTGGCCAGCCGCACCTTGTCCAGCTCGTTGTGCATCAGCACGATATCGGCGCTCTCCACCGACACATCCGTTCCAGACCCGAGTGCGATGCCGACATCGGCGCGGATCAGTGCGGGCGCGTCGTTGATGCCGTCGCCGACCATCGCGACCACCGCGCCGCGCTGCTGCAACTGCCGGATCACCCTATCCTTGTCCTGCGGCAATACTTCGGCGATGACTTCCATGCCGCCCAGTTGCCGCGCGATCGCTTCGGCGACCGGCTTGCGGTCACCGGACAGCAGGGTCAGACGGATGCCCGCCGCGCGCAGTTCGTCGATCAATTGCCGTGCATCGCCGCGCAGTCTGTCCGCCAGCGCGAACACCGCCAGATGCGTGCCACCCATTGCGACATGCACGCAACTCATCGCCTGCGCTTCCAGCTCTTGCGTATGTGCCTGTAGTAATTCATTGAGCGCAATGCCGCGCTGCTTCAGCCATTCGGCGCTGCCCAGCAATACCATCTGCCCGGCCGCTTTTGCCTCGACACCCAAACCGGCGCTTGCCTGAAACCCGGCCACGGCGATATCGCGGTAATCCAGTTGTTGCGCCGCTGCTTCTGCAACAATCGCCTTGGCCACGCTGTGCTCGCTGTAGCGTTCCACTGCCGCCGCATTGCGCAATACATCTTCCTTCGCCGCGCCGGGCGCGACATGCAGCTGCGCGATGCTCATCCTGCCTTCGGTCAGCGTGCCGGTCTTGTCGAACACGAAATGCGTCACTTTGGACAAGGTTTCCAGCACCAGCCCGTTCTTGATCAGGATGCCGTGCTTTGCGCCCAGGCCGGAGGCCACCGCGATCGACATCGGCGTCGCCATGCCCAGCGCGCACGGGCAGGTGATGATGAGTACCGAGACGGACGCCATCAGCGCGATCTCGAAGTCTTGGGCGTTCCAAATCAGGAAAGTCAGCGTCGCGCACGCCAGCGTGGCCAGCACGAACCACGGCACGACGCTGTCGGCGAGACGCTGAATCGGCGCCTTGGAGGATTGCGCCTCTTCGACCAGGCGGATGATCTTCGCCAGTGTCGTGTCCTGCAGCAGGGTGCGCACTTCCACCAGCAACGCGCCGTTGGTGTTCAGCGTGCCGGCAAAGACCTGCGCACCGACCGACTTGCTTACCGGTGCGGACTCGCCACTCAGCATGGACTCATCTATTGAACTGCGCCCTTCGATCACGACGCCGTCCACCGGTACCTTGTAGCCAGGTTTGATCAGCACCCGGTCGCCAAGTTTGACGCCGCGTATCGGCGTCATCTGCTCCTCACCGTCGCGCATCACAATCGCCACGCGCGGTTGCAGTTCCATCAGACGTTTGGTCGCGGAAATCGCCTGATGGCGGAACATGCCTTCCAGGTAGCGTCCGATCAGGATCACGAAAATCAGGTTGGTGACGGTGTCGAAATACACCTCGCCGCTGCGGCTGGCGCTGACCGTGACATACAGCGAATAGGCGTAGGTGACGGAGAGCCCGATGGCGATCGGCATATCCATGGTCAGGCGCCCGCCGCGCAACCCGCCGAATGCACCGCGATAGAACGGGTAGCCCGCGTACAGCAGGGTCGGCGTGGCGAGGGCCAGGCCGATCCAGTGGAAGAACTCGCGGAACTCGTCCTGATTTGCGCCGCTGTACAGCGCGATCGAGACCCATAGCATGTTCATCATCGCGAAGCCGGCGAAGAACAGCCGGTAGAGCATCGCGCGATTGGCTTTCTTGATGATGCCTTCTGCGCTTTCCGGGTCGTAGGGCACGGCGGAATAGCCGATTTTGGCCAGCGCACGCAACACGTCGGAGAGCTTGCTGCGGCTGTTGTCCCAGCGCAGATGCAGCCGCTTGGCGGCCAGGTTGACGTTGGCCGACTGCACGCCGGGCACGCGCTGCAGGCCGCGCTCGATCAGCCACACGCAGGCGGCGCAGTGGATGCCCTCGACGAGCAGGTGAATGTCGCGTATTTCGCCGGAGCAGGTGGTGAACTCCTGCTGCACTTCGTCGAAGTCGTAGATTTCGACGTCCTTGGGCGGCTCCGGCGGCGGGCCGAGCAGCGCGCCTTCCGGGGTGCGCTGGTAATAGCCCTGTAGCCCGGCCTCGAAGATCGCGCCGCATACCGACTGGCAGCCGAAGCAGCAGAAGCGCCGCTCCGCACCGTCCAGCAGCGCGCGGTAATCCGCATCGTCGGGAATGGGCAGGCCGCAGTGGAAACAATTACCGGTGCTGCGAGCGTTATTCATATTCATACCGGAAGCGTAGGATGGGTTGAGCAACGCGATACCCATCGTTTTTTTGTTGGGTATCGCTACGCTCAACCCATCCTTGCTGCAAATGCCAAATTCATAGCGCAGGCAGCAGTCGACACAGCGAGCGTAGCCCGGATGAAGCGAAGCGCAATCCGGGGTTAGATAGACGTGATCTTAGTTTTCCCGGATTCCATTACATTCTATCCGGACTACGTCTCTAATCCCACAGCCCGAGTTCCCGCATCTGTTTGGTCGCCTGTTCCGCCCAGCCGCGATTGGCGGCAGGGGAGGCCGGGCTGGGGTGCAGGATGCGACCGAAGCGGATGCCTGGAACCTCTGCCAGCGCGTGGCGCGCACGGGCTTCCGCGAAGGCGCCGATGCCGATCACCCACTCCGCGCCGCTGGCGCGCACCACTTCGGCCAGATGGGCGTTGCAGGCCGCAAACAGCGGAGCGGCTTCTGGAGTGGAAAGCTTGTCCGGTGTGACATTGCGCGCGCCGGCGAAGAACGCCAGCGGGCAATAGTTGGCGACGAAGTGGTCGGCGAAGAATTTGTCGGCCTCCCCGAAGCGTTGCGCAAACAGCCCCCACAACCGCCGCCCACTCACTTCGCTGCGCGCGCATGCCCAGCCTTCGATGGGCCGCGCCGGATTTTCCCGTATCGTGTTTCCTTGGCCAGTTTTGGCGATGGGCGCATCGAGGTGCAGCCAATCGCGCGCCGCCGCGATTTCGCCGAACGGCACGCCGATCTGTGTCATGCCGAACGGGCCGGGATTCATGCCGACGAACACAATGCGCTTCTTCCCTGCGCCATAGCGCCGCAGATATTGTTCGTGGCACGCCCAGGCATAATCGAGCGGGTTATAGGCATGCGTGACCGGCGCGGAAAAAGGCAGGCCCGTTACGGCGCGCGACAGTTTTTTTGCGGCGGCAATCAACTCATCGGCGCTCATGGCTTGTGCCCCTTCATATTTCCAGCGTCAGGCATTTGCACGCGCCGCCGGCCTTGAGGAATTCGGAAACATCCGCTTCGATGACTTCGAGGCCGCGCTGCTTCAGCGCAGACTTCAGTTCCGCCGATGCCCGGTGCAGGATGACATTCCGGCCGATGGAGATCGCGTTGCAGACGAAATTTTCTGCGTTCTCATCCGCGACCCAAATGATGTCCTCGCCGAAGGCATGGTCAAGGGCTGCCACGCTTTTTGCGGCAAACGCTTTTTTGTAGGCGATGGCCCGGCCTTGCGGCAGCGGGCAGAAGGCCGTGTCGAGGTGATACCAGTGGGGATCGGTGAGTTCCAGCCCGCAGGCTTCGACATCGAATACCTCGACGATCTCGTCCAGGGCATGGGATACGCTGCGGATTCCCGAGCCGAACCAGAGCCTCCCCTGTGAATCGAACAGCGCGTCTCCCGCGCCTTCGAATATCGTTTGTTCTTGCAGGTGCCGCACCCGGTAGTCCAGCGAGGAAAAGAACTTCTCGAAGAGCTTTGCTTCAGGTTGACGTTCGGCATGGCGGAACGACGAGACGATGACTTCCTTATTTTTGACGAGTCCCGCATTTGCGGTGAACACCATGTCCGGCAGCCCCGCAACGGGCTCGATCAGGCTGACCGATGCCAAGCCTGACACGATGTCATGCAGGTTTTTCCACTGTCGCTGCGCCAGCTCGCTGTTCACTTTCCCCAGGTTGCCTTCCATCCAGGGATTGATCACGTAGCACACCTCGAAAAATTTCGGCTCGCACATCAGAAAATGCTTCATCCTAAAAACCTCGTTTAGCCACAGATTGACACAGATAAGCACGGATAAAACATTGCATGACGAGGAATTGGCATTCGGGTGCCTGGCCAAAAGTCCTTCTGCTCATCCAAACGGTGCGGAAAAAAGGCTGATGCAACCCATTGTTCATCTGTGTCTATCCGTGTTCATCCGTGGCTGATTCTTATTGGCCACGCGGCGCGGTTTCATTCCACGGCGCGACCTTGAACAGCAGCAGCATTCCCGGTAGCGCCAGCGCGGCGCACAGCAGGAAAAATCCCGTCCAGCCCATTGCCTCGACCAGCCAGCCGGTCGCGGCGTTGGCAAAGGTGCGCGGCACCGCCATCAGGCTGGTGAACAGCGCGAACTGCGTGGCGGTGTATGCCGGGTGAGTGGTGCGCGCGATGAAGGCGACGAAGGCGACGGTGCCCAGCCCGACGCCGAGCGCTTCGAGGCCGATCACGATGGCAAGCTGGGTCAGTTCCACGGCGGTGATTTCGGCATGGTGTCCCACCGAGGCCAGCCAGGCGAAGCCGAAGATGGAAACCACCTGCACCACGCCGAACAGCCACAGCGCCTTATTGATGCCGATCTTCACCATCCACAGGCCGCCGATCATGCCGCCGATCACGGCGGGCCACAGCCCGGCATTCTTCGCGATCAGCCCGATCTGGGTCTTGGAAAAACCCATGTCCATATAGAACGGC
>JAUYGW010000341.1 GCA_030690245.1 Gallionella sp.
GTGTCGCCATTGTTGACGGTCAAAAATTAATTGACCTGGACATTGAAACCGCCGGAAAAGAACAACGTAAAAGCAACATTTACCAGGCTGTCATCACACGCATCGAGCCTAGCCTCGAAGCCTGTTTCGTCGAATACGGCGGCAACCGCCACGGCTTTCTGCCGTTCAAGGAAGTCGCCCCGCAGTATTTCCAGCCCGGCAGCGGCAACCGCCCCTCGATCAAGGAAGCCTTGCGCGAAGGCCAGGAATTGCTGGTGCAGGTGGAAAAAGACGAGCGCGGCAACAAGGGCGCGGCACTGACCACCTTCATCAGCCTGGCCGGCCGCTACATCGTGCTGATGCCGAACAACCCTAGCGGCGGCGGTGTATCGCGCCGTATCGAAGGGGAAGAACGCGACGAATTGCGTGAAGTGCTGTCGCACGTCGAAGTGCCGCAGGGCATGAGCATCATCGCGCGCACTGCCGGCATCGGGCGCAACGAAGAAGAGCTGCAATGGGACCTGGACTACCTCAAGCAACTGTGGGATGCCATTGAAGGCGCGGCGAAATCCGAAAAAGCCCCATCTCTGATTTATCTGGAAAGCAGCCTGGTGGTGCGCGCGATCCGCGACTACTTCAACCCGGAAATCGGCGAGATCCTGATCGACACCGAAGATGTCTACCAGCAGGCCCTGGCCTTCATGAGCACGGTCATGCCGAACAACGTGGACCGCATCAAGCGCTACGTGGACGATGTGCCGCTGTTCTCGCGCTTCCAGATCGAGCACCAGATCGAATCCGCCCATGCGCGCGAAGTGCGCCTGCCCTCCGGCGGCGCCATCGTGATCGACCATACCGAAGCGCTGACCTCCATCGACATCAACTCGGCGCGCTCCACCAAAGGCTCGGACCACGAGGCCACCGCGCTCAACACCAACATCTAGGCGGCGGAAGAAATCGCCCGCCAGCTGCGCTTGCGCGACCTGGGCGGACTGATCGTGATCGACTTCATCGACATGGAAAACAGCCGCAACCAGCGCGACGTGGAAAACCGTTTGCGCGACTCGCTGCACCATGACCGCGCCCGTGTGCAGACCGCCAAGATCTCGCGCTTCGGCCTGCTGGAACTGTCGCGCCAGCGTCTGGCGCCCAGCCTGGGCGAGAGCAACTATATCGCCTGCCCGCGTTGCAGCGGCATCGGCCATATCCGCGGCACCGAGTCTTCTGCGCTGCACATCCTGCGCATCATCCAGGAAGAGGCGATGAAGGAAAGCAGCATGGCAATCCACGTGCAAGTGCCGGTGGATGTCGCTACCTTCCTGCTCAACGAGAAACGCGGCGATATTCACCGCATCGAATCGCGCCTGAAAGTGGCGATCACGATGATCCCGAACCCGCATCTGGAAACACCCAACTACACCATCAGCCGCCTGCGCCTGGACGACATGACCAGCGACATGCTGCAGGCCAGCTACAAGCTGGTGGAAAAGCCGGTTGAAGAAAAGCCGCTGACTACCGCGCAGGAACAGCAGAAAGCCACACGCGCGCAGGCCGTGGTGCAAGGCATTACCCCGGCGCAGCCCGCGCCGATGAAGGTTGAGGAGGAGAAAAAAGCCCAGCCTTCGATTCTCGGCAAGTTCTTTGGCTGGATCAAGGCGCTAGGAGCGGAAGAACAGCCCAAGGCCAAACCGGTTGCCAGCGCGCCGCGCAGCCAGCCGCGCCGTGAACGCGGCGAGCGCAGCGAACGGAGTGAAGGCGGCAAGCGCCGCGAGCGCGGAGAACGCGGCGAGGGGGGCAACGCCCGCCGCGAGCGCGGCGAGAAGCCGGCACCGGCCGTAGCCGCAGCAAAACCTCAAGAGTCACGACAGCAGGCCGAACGCGAACCGCGCCCGCAAGGTGAGCCGCGTCCGCCTCGGCCACCGCGTCCGCCGCGTGCAGCGCCGGCGCCGCAACCCGAGGAAAAACCCGTACTGGAAAGCCAGATTGCCGCGCCTGCCGCCGAACCAACCGAAGAAGGCAGCGCACGCGAAGGCGCCCGTCGCCGCGGTCGCCGTGGTGGTCGCCGCGAACGCGAACGCCGCGATAACACCGTACCGGGCGGCGAAATGCCGGCAGGCAACGGTGAAACTGCCGTCGCGGAACAAGCCGCAGCACCGGTCGATACCGCCCCGGCAAAACCAAAACCTTCCGAGTACATCGCCTACCCGGAAGGCTGGACGCAGCCCGTAACGCCGAGCCCCGTAATGCCTAGCCCCGCAATACCGAGCGAAGACATCGCCGTGCCAGCAACGCAACAGGACGCGGCGGCAGTGGTAAGTAAAATTACCGCGCCCGTAGCGGCAAGCAGCGTCGAAGGCCTGGTGCAAATCGAGACCGATCAGGGCAAGCTGCAAGCGGTAGCGAATATTCCCGCCCGTTACGCGGACAAACCGGCGACGCGCCGCCGCACGCGCCAGCATGAAGTTTATGTAGAGAATGAACCTCTGGAACAGGTAGAAACGCAACGCCCGCAAGCGTAGCTCCGGCCAGGCAAAAAAGGTCGGGTAAAAAAACCGCACGTTGAAAGCCGTGCGGTTTTTTGTTGGGCAAATTAAAGTTCGAAGCGCAACAGCCGATAATGGCTTGGTGTAGCGCACACTCCCCGCTGAGATAGAATACGGCCAGCGTAGCAAGGATCATGTTATCAACCCGCCCTGGCAGAATCTCAAGGGCGGTAATTTTTCAAGGATATTGAGAATTATGCCGGCAATCGGATTGTGGTACCCAGTTTATGACCGCCGCCTCGCGTGGGTTGGCGTGAGTTTGGAGACAGATACGTCAATATTTGTGCCACAGGATTTTTTTGACCAGATGAGCGGCGAAGCGCTGGCAGTCGACGGGGTCGAAGGCAAATTGTTTTTCGTGGGTGCGGATGTTCTGGGTGCGTGCAAACAACCGCTGAAATTACCTTTTTCGCCATCCCGGTTGGTGGCTGTGCTCAGCGAAAATTTTCTGTCGGCCGAAGCGAGCATGGCTGTTTTCCGCGCCTGGCACAGCAAAAACGTGCGCCTGGCCGTGACCGGCCTGGCTGTTCCAGCCGGGCTTTCCCGCGACATGGTCGCCATGCATGTTTTCGATGCCGCCACAGCACGCAACTCGCTCAGCGAAAAAGCCTTGCTGGATGCCGGGCGTTCCGGAGCAAAACTGTTCGCCCAGTGCATCGGTTCGATGGAGCTATTCGAATGGTGTGCCGCGACGGGGTTTAATTATTTCACCTTCGGCGGATTGGACAGCCCGGAACATGGAAACCATTCAAAGGATGCATCCCGCCTGCCGTTGATGCATCTGCTTTCCCTGGTTGCCGCAGATGCGGATACGGCGACCATGGAGGAAGTTTTCAAGCTCGACCCGAAATTGGCTTTCGAATTATTGCGGCTAGTCAATTCCGCCTCTTTAGGGGTTCGCAAGGAGATCACCAGTTTTTCCCAGGCCATTATGGTGCTGGGGCGGCGCCAGTTGCAGCGCTGGCTGCAACTGCTGATGTTCTCCCTGCGCAAGGCAGGCGACGACAGCCCCAACATCCTGATGCAGCGCGCCGCCGAGCGGGGCAGGATGATGGAACTCCTGTCCCAGGAAGGCAATGAGAAAGCCGACCGGGAACAGGCCTTCATGGTGGGGGTGTTTTCCGTGCTGGACATCCTGATGGAAACCCCGCTCGCGGAACTGCTTGAATCGGTTTCCTTGCCGCAACCGGTGGAGGATGCGTTGCTCGAACGCGAAGGACGGCTCGGTGCCTTGCTCGACCTGATATGCGCAACCGAACAACGCGACTTTGCCGAAG
Source organism: Gallionella sp. (assembly GCA_030690245.1). Lineage (GTDB taxonomy): Bacteria > Pseudomonadota > Gammaproteobacteria > Burkholderiales > Gallionellaceae > Gallionella. The sequence goes on from JAUYGW010000341.1 coordinate 3,800, forward strand.
TACAACGGCTGCTGTCCAACTTGGGGATAGCGCCGGACATATTGAGCCGGTTCCAGCTTGATGCCATTTTCTGGGCCTTGAAAGTCGCCGGATCAAAATGAAACCGCAGCCCGGCTCCCCTTCCGATACCGATAACCGCCATGCATATGCAGTGGCGGGCGGCATCGTGCATAACGTGCTGCACACCGGCGAAAGGGATTTCGCGCAGACGCTCGGGGAAGTAATCCGTGCTGCGTTTAACTGGCCCGAGGTTTATTGCCATTTCACCAGACGGGCGACACACCTGGCTGGCCGGCGCAAGTTGCCGGAAGGCTGGCGCACCCTGGTGGAACGAATCGAATGCGACAGTCAGGCAGCCTGGCTACCGGCCGAAGGCAACGAGGGAGAGCCGGTGCGACTGGGCTGCCTTTTGCTTGCCCAGGGCGAGGCTGTCGGTGCACTGTGCGTGCGTGCGCCGCTGGCCGCCTTGCCGGCCTTGCAGGCGCTGGCCGGGCTGATCGCGGCGACCTTGCTCGACCGCTTGCAGTTCGACGAACGCAAGCGCGGCCTGCTGGACAGCGAGGATAAGCTGGCACGGCAGCAGCAGATGCTCGACCAGATCCACGATTCCGTCATCGCGATGGATCTGAGCGGCTATATCACCGGATGGAACAAGGGGGCAGAACAGCAGTTCGGCTATACCGCCGAGGAGGCGATAGGAAAAAACATCCTGTTCCTGTATGCCGACGAGGATGAAGATGCACTGTTTCACGAAGCCTTCCTCGAACACGGCGGGCGGGAAATGGTGGTCAAACGCCGCAAAAAATCCGGCGAAATATTCTGGGCCAGCCTGAGCCTTTCCCTGTCGCACGATGCGCGAGGCAACCCCACCGCGATCCTCGGCTATCTGGTGGATATCACCGAGCGTCTCAAGGCGGAAGCGGAGTTGCGCCTGCAGGCGGCGATCTTCGAATACAGCAACGAGAGCATCATCGTCACCGATGTATCCAAGCGCATTCTTTCGGTGAACCGTTCCTTCACCAAAATCACCGGCTACGAAGCGCATGAGACCATCGGGCAGCTCCCCTCAATATTGGAATCAGGGCTGCATGACCAGTTTTTTTACGACGAGATGAACGCTTCGATCGCCGACAACGGGCTGTGGATCGGAGAGCTGTGGAGCCGGCGCAAAAACGGCGAAAACTTCCCGGCATGGATGTCGACCAGCGCGGTACGCAACCAGGACGGGGTGATTACCCATTACTTCTCAGTGTTCACCGACCTCACCGAACGCAAGAATGCGGAACAGCAAATCTATCGGCTGGCCTATCACGATGCGCTCACCGGCCTGCCGAACCGCAGCAGGCTGTATACCCTGCTGCGCCAGACCCTGCTTGAGGCGCAGCGCCACAAGACGCATGGCGCAATCCTGTTCATCGACCTCAACCGCTTCAAGCAGATCAACGATTCCCTCGGCCACGCGCACGGCGATATTTTGCTCAAGGAAGTAGCCAAGCGGCTGACTGCCAGCCTGCGCAGCGTAGATATTGTCTCCCGCATCGGCGGCGACGAATTCGTGGCGGCGCTGGTAAATATCACCAAACACGAAGATGCCGCCATCGTTGCGCAAAAAATTCTCGACAGCCTGTCCACGCCCCTCATCGTGGAGGGGCACGAGCTGCAAATTTCCGCGAGTATCGGCATCAGCGTCTATCCAGACGATGGCGATGACGCCGAAACCCTGATCAAAAATGCCGATATTGCAATGTACCGCGCCAAGCAGGGCGAAGCGGACGATGGCTACGTATTTTTCTCGCCCGACATGAATCAGCGCGCCCTGGAGCGCCTCAAGCTGGAAAATAGTCTGCGCCGCGCCCTGGAACGGAACGAGCTGGTGCTTCACTACCAGCCGCAACAGAGCCTGCAAAGCGGCAAAATCGTCGGCGCGGAAGTGCTGTTGCGCTGGAACCACCCCGGCGCAGGCATGATTTCCCCGGGCGATTTCATCCCGCTGGCGGAGGAGACCGGGTTGATCGTTCCCATCGGCCAGTGGATCCTGGAAACCGTCTGCGCGCGCAACAAGGAATGGCAGCGTGCCGGGCTGCCCATCGTCAAGCTGGCGGTGAACATTTCCGCCAAGCAGTTCCGCCCGACGCTGCCGCGCCTGGTCGCGGAGATACTGGCGCGCCATGAACTGGACGCGCGCTTTCTCGAACTGGAAATCACCGAAAGCATGATCATGCAGAACGTCGAAGGCGTGATCGCCATGATGGACGATTTCCAGCAGCTGGGCACCAGCCTGTCGCTGGACGATTTCGGCACCGGTTATTCGTCCTTGAGCTACCTCAAGCGTTTTCCCATCGACAAGCTCAAGATCGACCAGTCGTTTGTGCGCGGCGTTACCAAGGATGCCGACGACGAAGCCATCACAAAAGCGATCATCAGCCTGTCCAGAAACCTCGGCTTGCGCGTCATCGCGGAAGGGGTGGAAACGGAAGAGCAACTGGCTTTTCTCAGGTCGGCCGGTTGCGAGGAGATACAGGGCTATTATTACAGCCGCCCCTTGCCCGAAGAGGATTTCGTCAAATTCCTGCGGAACGCAAATTCTTGAAACCGGCGGATAGCCGGAAACCTTTCCGTCAGCCTGGAGCAAGTAAGGTATAATCCGCTCTGCCCTGCGCCAAACCAATCAGCGTTGCGGTATCTGTGTCACTCCCGACCTCTTCGATCACCTAATTCGTCTGCCTCGATTGGTGCCGCTCCTATGGGCGGCAGGCCGTCGCAGGAGCCAAACTTTGTCAAACACTGCTATCCCGTTGTCCAATGAAATTACTTTCGCCGATCTGAAACTGGCGCAACCCCTGATGCGCGCGATTGCCGATGCGGGCTATACGCGCCCCACCCCGGTGCAGGCGCAGGCGATCCCGCTGGTGCTGGCCGGCGGCGACCTGCTGGCCGGGGCGCAGACCGGCACCGGCAAGACCGCCGGTTTCACGCTGCCGATCCTGCATCTGCTCACCGAGAAACCTGCCGCGAATCCGCGCCCCGGACGGCCGCGCTGTCTGATTCTCGTCCCGACGCGCGAACTCGCCGCGCAGGTCGAGGAATCGGTGCAGACCTACGGAAAATATCTGGCGCTGAAATCGATGGTGATGTTCGGCGGCGTGAACATCAATCCTCAAATAAAAGCTCTGCGCGGGCAGATGGACATCCTCGTCGCCACGCCCGGGCGGCTGCTCGATCATGTCGGGCAGAAGACGCTCGACCTGTCCGGCGTCGAAATCCTGGTGCTGGACGAAGCCGACCGCATGCTGGACATGGGTTTCATCCGCGACATCAAAAAAATCCTTGCGCATCTGCCCAAGCAACGCCAGAACCTGCTGTTCTCGGCGACCTTCTCCGACGAGATCAAGACCCTTGCCGACGGCCTGCTGCACAACCCCGGTTATGTCGAAGTGGCGCGCCGCAACTCCACGGTGGAACTGATAGCACAGAGCGTCCATCTGGTGCCGCAAAAGCTGAAGAGCTACCTGCTCGCCCACCTGATCAAGCACAACGACTGGAAGCAGGTGCTGGTGTTCACCCGCACCAAACACGGCGCGAACCGGCTCGCGGAAAAACTCAATGCGGACGGCATCCCCGCCGCCGCAATCCACGGCAACAAGAGCCAGCCGGCGCGCACCAAGGCGCTGGCGCAATTCAAGGACGGCTCGCTGCCGGTGCTGGTCGCCACCGACATCGCCGCGCGCGGGCTGGATATCGACATGCTGCCGCATGTGGTGAATTTCGAGTT
>JAUYGW010000342.1 GCA_030690245.1 Gallionella sp.
AAATCTTCGTGTTCTTCGTGGTGAAGTGCGTTTTTCATCGCGATCTTTCCGTCTCACCGGAATTGAACTGGCGCATCCCTTGCGCAGTTTCCAGGCGCAACTCGCCGCGATCGCTGACTCCGCGCGCAATCCCGGTCACGACCGATCCGTCCGCCAAGCGCAATTGAACCGGCTGGTTCTGGTGAATATGGTAGCGCTCCCACTCGCCGCCGAACGCGGCAAAGCCGCTCTGCGCAAATTGCCGCAGCGCACCGGCCAGCTCCTGCAGCACGGCGGCCAGCAACCGGTTGCGCGTAGGCATGTCCCGGCATATTTCATCCAGCGCCCCGGCGGGCTGGTCAATCCGGCCCGCGAGATTGTCCGGCAAGGAGCAATTCAGGCCGATGCCGATTACCACCGCGCTCGGCCCGAGCATATCGCCTTGCGCCTCGATCAGCACACCGCCCAGCTTTCCCTGTCCGGTCAAAATATCGTTCGGCCATTTCAGCCGCACATCCTGCGCGCCCAGCCCGGACAGCGCGCGCGCAATCGCCACGCCCACCGCCAGGCTCAACCCGGACAGCGCATTCAGCCCGCACTCGAAGCGCCACAGCAGGGAAAACGTCAGCGTGCTGCCCAGTCCGGAGCGCCAGGTCCGCCCCATTCGCCCGCGCCCGGCGGTCTGCAATTCCACCGCCAGCACGCTGCCGCTTGCTGCAGCCTGCCCGGCGCGCTGCAACAGCAAGGTGTTGCTGGAAGCGGCCTGCGGCAGTATCCCGATATCGAATTGCGCGGCATCCTGGCCCAGCCAGCGCAATACTTCTTCGCGTTCCAGCCGTTGCCACGGGTGCGCCAGACGATAGCCGCGGCCGCGTATCCGTTGCAGCGCCACACCATTTTCCGCGACATCGGCCAGCGCGTTGAACACGCTGGCGCGCGACACGCCAAGCCGTCCCGCCAGCACCTCGCCGGAATGAAATTTGCCGTCCGCGAGGATATTCAGCAACTGCCAGGTTCGCGCTTGGATCGTTTTTTCTATAGGCGCATCCTCCAAGGTGCGCCCACCACTTCCCACTCCCCGCTTCCTACTCCCTGGCAGTATTGTCATTGCGGCATTCCATTATTTTGGTGCGGCTGAATGGCATCCTGGCCCGGCTGGCCGGTCTCCTGGCGCGGCTGCCCATCAAGAAAGCGCAGAATTTCTTCGCGCTGTTTCAGTGCGTCCTGATATCCGAGATCAATCAGCGCGCGGCAGAATTTTCCTTCGGACAGAAGATAGCTGACCAGCGTCGCGCCGCTTTGATGAACTGCACCGACCAGACGCAGCAACAGGCGTATCGTCCAGGGCAATTCTGCGGCATAACGCTCGGCGATTTTTTCGATCGGCTGGCTGGGCGAGACGACCAGCACGTCAACATGTTTTATATCGGCTTGCGCGCATACCGATTCCGGCAATATGGCCGCCAGCTCGTTGAGGCGTTGCACCCGCTCCAGATCGACTTCCATGCTGTCGAGAAAAATGCTGTTCAGCGCATGTCCGGCAACCTGCGCCAAGGAAGGGTAGTCGCTCATATCGGCGCGCGCGAGTTGGCCGGTATCGCCGTTCGCGGTAACCCCGATCACCAGGATGCGCGTCGCGCCCAGATGCAGCGCGGAACTGATCGGCGCGATCTGGCGCATCGAGCCGTCGCCGAAATATTCGCGATTGATCAGGGTCGCCGGGAAAATAAAGGGCAAAGCCGAGGAGGCCAGCAGATGTTTGATTCCAATTTGTGCCTGAATACCGATACGCCGCGTGCGCCGCCATGGAACAATTTCATCCACGCCCTGATAGAACGTGACCGACTGCCCCGACCCGTAGCCGGAAGCGGTGATGCTCAGCGCATGCAATAGCCCGGCATCTATGCTGTCCTGGATTTTTTCGCAAGAAAGGACATCCTCGAGAAATTCGACCAATGGGGAATTGTCCAGCAGGGATGTCTGCCTGAGCTTGTTGATGCCAAGGCCGCTCAGTATCAGCCCGGCCAGCCACAACGCAGTGTTGTTAAACACGCCGATTGCGTCGGTGCGATACACCTGGTTGGCGTGAAAATTTTTCCAGATACCATCGAGATAGCGCACCCCTTTGCGGAAATTTTGCGCATTGATCGCCAGCGTCGCGGCATTGAGTGCTCCTGCCGACGTCCCGCAAATCACCGGAAAAGGATTATGCGCGCGGCGCGGCAGGAATTCGGCGATCGCCTTGAGCACACCGACCTGATAAGCGGCGCGCGCGCCGCCGCCGGTCAGTATCAGCCCTACGCGCTTTTTCATTCGCGTCCTATTCGACCTCGGCTTGCACCGATTCCAGCGCGTCCCTCAGCGTCTCTTCCGGCAGGGCATTCAGCGTTTCCGACAGCATCTCGGCGGCACCCACCGCCCCGGCAGGCAAAGCGCTCGCATCGGTGTTCGCCACCAGCACCGCAGCCGCGCCCACCACCCTGAGCAGGCGCGCACGCTCGGCCATCAGCATCTCGATTTCCTTGCTCAGTAATTCAACCTCTTGCTTGTTCATCAATAATCTCCCGTAATGTGTCTTCGCGCCCGCCAAAGCCTGGCAGTGATTTACAACGCGGTTTCACGCAAACCTGTTTCGTTAAATCGTCTTGGCGGATTATAGCGCAGCGACTACTCATGCTTCCGTAGTAATCAACCTCTGAGCGTTGCCAGCATTTTTTCCAGCCGCTTCACCGACATGATCACCGGGGTCTTCAGTTCCTGCGCATACAGCGACACGCGCAGTTCCTGCAACTGCCAGGCGAATTCATCCATGCGCGGGTCCGGCTTGCCCTGTTGCGCCTGGCGCAACTTCTGCCATGCCTGAGACAGCGGCTGCATCTGCGCCATGCACTGCGCATCGCGCGCCGGGTTGCTGCGCAGCTTTTCAATGCGCAGGCTGATCGCATTGAGGTAGCGCGGGATATGCTGCAAGCGATCGTAGGGCGTATCACGAATAAACTTCCCGTGCAGCAGCCATTCCAGTTGGGCGCGCACATCCTGGCTGGCCTGTGCGTTTGCTTTGAGCTGCGGCAGGTTTTTTTGCAGCGTCTGGTATTCGTTGAGGATCGTGCCGACCAGCCGCGCGAGTTCTTGCGCAATCAGCAGCAAACGGTTTTTCGCTTCCTTACCGCGCGCGATGAATTCGGCTTCGTCGGACGGCAGGGGATCGTTCAGGCAGCAGCGCTCGAAAGTCATCGCCAATATCTGCTGCTGCAATTCCTGCTGCGTGCCCGAAAACGGGGAATTGGGCGCCATGAACAACATGCCGAGCCGTTGCGCGTCCGGCAGGTTTTTCTTCAGGTATTTCACCTGCTCTTTCAGCAACAGTATGAACAAACGGCGCAGCCCGCCGCGATGCGCGGTTTGTGCGGCATCGCGGGTATCGAAGGCGCGCAGCACCACCGCATCGCCCTCGTCCACCAGCGCGTTGAACAGCATGACGCTCTGTCCGGCACGCTTGACCTCGCGTGTCTCGGCAAAGCTGCCGAAACTCCACGAGGTGTAACGCTGTTCCGAAACGGATTCGCCTTTCTCCCCGGTCGCCGCGCCCGCCACCGCCACGATTTCGTGGGCGACGCGCGGCGCAAGCTCGCCGTGCAACTGCGCGAAATTGCGCGACACGCCGAGCTGGCGGCCGTGCTCGTCCACGATGCGGAAATTCATCAGCAGATGCGGCGGCAACTGTTCCAGGCGAAACGCATCCAGCGGTACATCGAGCTGCTTCTGTTCGCGGATATAGCGCGCCAATGCCTGCAGCAACGACAAGCCGGAGGCGGGCACTTCCCGGCAGAATGCCGCCGCGAATTCCGGCACCGGCACCAGATTGCGGCGAATTTTTTGCGGCAGCGTCTTGATCAGTTGCGTCACCTTCTCCGCCAGGATGCCCGGCACCAGCCACTCGCAGCGTGCCGCACTCACCTGGTTGATCAGCGCCAGCGGCACGGTGAGGGTGATGCCGTCGTCGTTCTTGCCCGGCGAAAAGTTGTAGCTCAACGCGAAGCTGACGCCGTCGATCTTCAGCTGCGGCGGGAACTGGTCGGTGGTGATGCCTGCCGCC
>JAUYGW010000353.1 GCA_030690245.1 Gallionella sp.
GATTTTTATCGCCATCCTGGTGGTGTTCGCACTGGCCGTATTGCATGGCCCGAAGCGTATCGGCGAGCGCGTCTATGCGGCGCTGATTGCATTACTGTCGCTGTCCGGCGCGGGCGTCGCGGCGCGCCACATCTGGATACAAAACCTGCCCAAAGACCAGATCCCCGCCTGCGGCCCCGGCCTGGATTACATGCTGGAAACCATGCCGATGGCCGACGTGCTGAAACAGCTGATGCACGGCTCCGGCGAATGCGCGGCAAAGGGCTGGACCTTTCTCTCCCTCGGCATCCCGGAATGGTCGCTGCTGTGCTACCTCGCGCTGGGTGCGTGGGCAGTGCTGGTCGCAACCCGGGAAAAATCCGATTCGATACCCCGGGTGCCCTGAAAAACCACCATGGACATTCCGTCCGAACCCGTTGGTAGCGAGGTGCATAGAAAGTAGCGGTGACAAACAGGAGGAAAAAATGATTCCGATAATTTTCACCCCAGCCGTCAATCTGCTGAACCGCTTTAGCTACACCAAAAAATTTACGCTGCTGTGGCTGTTGTCCATGGTTGCGATTGTCGTGGTGGCGTACAGCCTGCTCGTCAGTCTTAACCGCATCATTCAACCCTCTATGCGGCAACTGGAAGGTCTCGCGCTGATCAAGCCTGTCTCCCAGGCTATGCAAGCCATCCAGTTGCACCGCGGGATTTCAGCCGCGCTGCTTGGAGGCAACGAAAACATGCGGGACAGGCGCGCCGCCATGGAAATGAAAACTATCGCCGCATTTAATGCAATGGAAGGGAAATTACCTGCTGATATGGCTTCCGGCAAAAATTTCCAGCTTATCAAGTCAGATTGGGAACAATTGCGCAAAGCAGGCCTGAATTTGACAGTCACCGGAAATTTTGCCGCACATACCCGCTTGATCGCGCAGCTCCATCTATTTGAGATGTCCGTTGCCGACGAATATCTGTTGACGCAGGATCCGGAGCTCGCCACGTATTACCTGATTGACACTACCGTCAACAAATTGCCGCATACGCTCGAACACCTCGGGCGGATTCGTGCGTACGGCACCGGTATCCTGTCCGTGAAGCAACTCACCGAACAGCAGAAGATCGATTTGAAAGTCTATACCGCCGAACTTGACGACATGCTCGGGTTCTTCGGCATCAACCTCGAAAAGGCCGCCCTCTACAATCCGAATCTTCGGAATATGCTTAATACAGTATCTGACAGCATCGCCGATTCGTCGCACAGTATTATTAACCTCGTGGCGACGGATATCCTCACCGGTCGCTTCGCCACACCTCCCGACAAATTTCTGGACATGGCCACGGCGTCGATCGACGAGAGTTATGCGCAAATGTATGACGTCCTGTTGCCAGCATGTGAATCGCTTGTCAATGCGCGCATCACTAAGACAAAAATTATGCTGTACACGAGTGTCGGCATTTCCATGTTGGTATTACTGCTGGTGATCTATCTGTCGGTCAGCATCTACTACGCCATCATCGGCAGCATCCGATCACTGTCCAACTCCGCAGATGCCTTTGCCAGAGGCAATCTGCAGGAGCGGGCCGAGATCAGCACGCACGATGAGCTCAGGTTGATAGGCGACAGCTTCAACAAAATGGCGGGAAGTTTCAATGTCATACTCGAAGCGCGTAAGCAGGCGGAAGTGCAGTTGCAGGAACGCGAACTGCAATATCGCACCCTGGCTGACTCGGGCCAGGCGCTGATCTGGGCGTCGGGTACGGACAAGCGGTGCGATTACTTCAACGAGGTGTGGCTGAAATTCACCGGGCGCAGCCTGGAGCAGGAGCTGGGCGACGGCTGGACGGAAGGCGTGCATCCGGACGACTCCCGGAGTTGCATGGATGCGTATATATCGGCCTTCGACCGGCGCGAGAAATTCAGCATGGATTACCGGCTGCGCCGCCACGACGGGGAATACCGCTGGGTACAGGACGACGGCTGCCCGCGCTACGACAGCAAGGGAGAATTCATCGGCTATATCGGCTACTGCCTCGATGTTACCGATCGCAAGCGGGCAGAGGCGGATTTGCTTAAGCTCACTGAAGAGCTGGAAAAAAAGGTTGCGGAACGCACCAGCGACCTGGAGCATGCCAAGCTCGAAGCCGAAAATGCCAACCGCGCCAAGTCGGCCTTCCTCGCCACGATGAGCCACGAGATCCGCACGCCGATGAACGGCGTGGTCGGCATGGTCGATGTGCTGCAACAGACCAGCCTCGATGGCAACCAGATGGAAATGATCGACCTAATCCAGGAGTCGGCATTCTCCCTGCTGACCATCATCGACGACATCCTCGACTTTTCAAAGATCGAGGCCGGCCAGCTGGAGGTCGAACATGCGCCTATGTCGCTGGCCGATACTGTGGAGGCGGTGTGCGATATATTGGATCGCCTGGCCAGCAGGAAGAGAGTGGAGCTCACCCTGTTTATCGACCCGGCAATCCCGGAGGAGGTCCTGGGCGATACGGTGCGGCTGCGCCAGGTGCTGGTCAACCTCGTCAGCAACGCCATCAAGTTTTCCAGCGGGCTGGACCGCCCTGGCCGGGTGGCGGTGCGCATCACGCTGGCCGGGCGTATGCCGGGGCAGGTGACGGTGGAATTCCAGATAACCGACAACGGCATCGGCATCGATCAGGAGACCCTCGCACGGCTGTTCACCCCCTTCACGCAGGCCGATTCCACCACCACCCGGAGATTCGGAGGCACCGGGCTGGGGCTGGCCATCTCGCGTCATCTGGCGGAACTCATGGGCGGCGACATCTCGGTGCAGAGCGAACCGGGCCAGGGCGCCACCTTCACCGTACGCCTGCCGTTTGCTTTGCTGCCGGAAAAAGCGGCATCCGGCGAAGTTCCGTCCGAGGTCGCCGGGCTGACCTGCATCGTGGTGGACGGCGCGGACGGCCTGGCCGAAGATATCTCTGCCTATCTCACGCACGGCGGCGCGACCGTCGAGCGGGTAGCGGATCTCGCCGCCGCCGGGGAACGCGCCGGCCCATTGCCGCCCGGCCTGTGGCTGTGGATCGTCGCCGCCGAGGGAGAGCCGCCGTCGCCGGATGATTTGCGCGCCATTGCCCGTACCCGGCCGGAACAGGACATCCGCTTCGTCGTCATCGGGCGCGGGCGCAGGCACGGGCACGGACACCGGCGAAGGCCGCGGGTTGAGGCTTCCGACCTGGTCATGTTGGACGGCAATGTGCTCAAGCACCAGACGTTCCTCAGGGCGGTAGCCATCGCCGCCGGGCGGGCGCAGGAAGAAGTGGAGATGCCTTTCCACGACAGGAGCGAGGCGACCGTGAAACCGCCGTCGCGCGAAGAAGCGCGGCGGCAGGGACGATTGATCCTGGTCGCCGAAGACAACGAGACCAACCAGAAGGTGATCCTGCACCAGCTCACATTGCTCGGCTACGCCGCAGATGTTGCCGAGAACGGCTATCTGGCGCTGGAACGCTGGCGGAGCGGCGATTACGGCATGTTGCTCAGCGACCTGCATATGCCGGAAATGGATGGCTATGAGTTGACCGCCGCCATCCGCGCCGCGGAGCGGGGTGGTCGGCACATTCCTGTCATCGCCCTGACCGCCAATGCCCTGCGCGGCGAGGCCGAGCATTGCCGCGAGATCGGCATGGATGATTACCTGAGTAAACCGGCACGGCTGGCGGATCTGCGGGCCATGCTGGGAAAATGGCTGCCTCGTAGCACACATGAAGCCGTAGGCGAAATACAGGAAATTTCGGCTGAGACTGGAGACAGCACTCATTCCAACCTTACACAGCTTCGACAAGCTCAGGACAGGCTTGAAGGGGAAGGGGCTGCCACTCTTCCCGCTTCCTCCGGCGCTTCGCCCGACACGGTGGCGGTTGACGTGAATACGCTCAAGGCGTTGATCGGCGATGACGAGGCGATGATCCGCGAGTTCCTGCACGACTTCCGCATCAGCGCGGCCAAAATAGCAGTGGAGTTGCGCACTGCCTGTGCGGCGGGTCAGGCAACGGCTGCCGGTGCGCTGGCGCACAAGCTCAAGTCCTCGGCC
>JAUYGW010000354.1 GCA_030690245.1 Gallionella sp.
TTGAAAGCAAAAGACCGGCGTTCGCAGATTACGCAAATGGATCAAACCCATCGAGAAGCCATATTTCTTTCAATTTAAAAATCTGTGGCAATTTGTGAAATTTGCGGCAATCTGTGGAATCTGCAGACGGCTCAGTCCTGCAAATACATCACCCCATCCGCCTCGATCAATGCGCCGCGCGGCAACGAGGCAACACCCACGGCGGCGCGCGCCGGATAGGGCTGGTGGAAATAGGTCACCATGGTCTCGTTCACCCTGGCGAAGTGGGCGAGGTCGGTGAGGAAGATGTTGATCTTCACCACATCGTCCATGCTGCCGCCCGCCGCAGTCGCGACCGCGCGCATGTTCTGGAACACGCGATGGATCTGCGCGTCGATGCCCTCCACCATCTGCATGGAGGTTGGATCGAGGCCGATCTGGCCGGAAAGATACACGGTATGGTCGACGCGCACGGCTTGAGAATAGGTGCCGATCGCGGCAGGTGCATCGGGGGTCTGGATAAATTTTTTGTTTGCCATGATTTGCTCCGTCAAAAACTAAAATGCGATTATAGCCGCTCAGGTAATCACGGTAGGGCGTTCCCGCCCGGTGCGTTGCTTTAGTTCGGAAATTCCCAGCGCGATGCTGATGAGTGTCGCAAGCGCCTCCTGTGCATCGAGGTGATGCTTGCTGACGTCAGGCTCGAAGGATTCCAGGTAGATGCGCAGCGTAGCGCCCTCGGTGCCGGTGCCGGACAAGCGGAACACGATGCGTGAGCCGTCGACGAACAGGATGCGGATACCCTGCCCCTGGCTTACGCTGCCATCCACCGGATCGGTGTAGCTGAAGTCGTCGCATCGCCTGACTTGGAGGTGGCCGAATTGCGCGCCTCCCCGAGCCTGTTCGGGGCAGGCCTGCAACTCCGCGAAGCGGTCGTGCAACCGCTGCATCACGCCGTTGGCCGCGTCGATGGGAAGGCCTTCGTAGTCGTGGCGCGAATAAACGTTGCGCCCGAAGCGCGCCCAGTGTTCGCGCACGATGAATTCCACCGGCTGCTTGCGCACTGCAAGGATGTTCAACCAGAACAGCACCGCCCACAGCCCGTCCTTCTCGCGGATGTGATTGGAGCCGGTGCCGAAGCTTTCTTCGCCGCACAGCGTCACCTTGCCCGCATCCATCAGGTTGCCGAAAAATTTCCAGCCGGTCGGCGTCTCATAGCAGGGAATGTTGAGCGCCGCAGCCACGCGATCCGCCGCCGCGCT
>JAUYGW010000040.1 GCA_030690245.1 Gallionella sp.
GTTTTTTCTTCGTGTTCTTCGTGGTGAACGGTGTTTTTTTAAGCGAACTTTGTCTGCCGGGCTTTGTCCGATTACCCGTATTCATTTGACAGAACTGCCGAGCTTTGCCAAGCTGCCCATATGCCGCACACTTTTGGAAAATTTATCGCAGTGATTCTGGCCATCTGGTTGCCGCTCTTCAGCGGCAACGCGCTGGCTGTTTCGGTCGCCATGCAGTCGATGGGCGGTGACTACCATTCCGCCGTTGCGCAACAGGGTGAGCCAGACGCGCACTGCGCTTCGATCATGCAGCAGCACGCGCACCATGACCAGCTTGCCGCAGATCAATCTGCCGGCCACCCAGACCAACAAAATCATGGCCAACAAAATCAGGACCAACAGAATCCTGCTGGCGAAGATTGCGGCACCTGCCATCTTGCCTGCTGCGGATACATGGCTGCCGCATCCATCGAAGTGATGGATGCTCAACCGTCGGGTCGGCTGTTCACACTCCTTTCGACGCAGTTTCAATCCGTCACCTCGACTCCGCTCGATCCTCCTCCTCTCGCCCGCGCCTGACGCGGGACGAGTGTCTTTAGTTTTTATCGCAAGTATGCTGAATTTTTCAGCATAAAGCCTCGTTCCGAACCGTCCGGCAGCCGCGTTGCGTCTGCATATCTACTACTTTTTAAGGGTTTTAATCATGAAAACGAATGAAGTGAGTTTCTATAAAACGAATGAAGCGAGTTTTGCTAGAGCATTGACCGGAATTTATCCGAGGAAATATATCCTGCTGCAGGGCATGGTGCTGTTCGCCGCATTGGCCTTCTCTCTTTCCGGTTGGGCACAACCTCAGGGCATGGCACAGTCTGCCACGAAGGGCGCAGGACAGGCCGCTTCGACAGGCTCAGGACAGGCCTTGCCCGTCGTGGAGGTATATAAAAGCGCGCAGTGTGGCTGCTGCAAAGCCTGGGCTGAGCATCTCCAGAAAAACGGCTTTACGGTAATTCTGCACGATGTTGGCGATGTGCCTGCGGCGCGCAAGAAACTGGGCATGCCCAGCCAATATGGCTCATGCCATACTGCCAAGGCCGGACAATACTTGGTTGAAGGCCATGTGCCCGCGGCAGACATCAAGCGATTGTTCAAGGAACGCCCCAAGGCCATCGGCCTGGCCGTGCCTTCCATGCCGCCCGGGTCGCCCGGCATGGAAAGTGACCACCCCGTTCCTTACGAGACCCTGCTGATCGGCAAGGACGGCAAGGCCAGCGTGTACGCGCAGCATTAAACCGGCACATGTGTAGGTCGGGTTTTAGCCCGACATGTCGGGTTAAAACCCGACCTACAACATCTTGGATTTTGCAATTGGCTACAAGGAGCGGATCATGAAGATTCGGTTTTTTGTCAGGCTGGCGGTTTGCGGGTTGATGGGCGCGTGGCCTGCCCATGCTGCCGGGGATGGCATGCTGGGTTCTAATCTTCCCGGGCTGCTGGCGTATGCGCGCGAACATAACCCCGAACTGGCGGCAACTCGCTTCGAGGCAGAGGCCGCGGTGCAGCGCGTGCAGTCGGCGGCCGCCTTGTCCGACCCGGTGATGCGCGCCGAGCTGATGGACATCACCAACCAGGGCACGAATAAGAGCGCGAGCCTGCTGCCGTCGCAAGTCGGCAGCACGCGATACACGTTGATACAAAGCGTGCCGTGGTACGGCAAGCGCGACCTGAAGCGGGAGGCAGCCGAGGCCGGCGCAGATCAGGCACGGGGGCAAACCGCCGCGACCTGGGCGGAATTGTCGGCGCAAATCAAGTCAACTTACGCGCAGTATTACTACGTTGCGGGCAGCCAAAAAATCACCCGCGATCTGTTCGATCTGGTGATGCAGATGGAAAAAGTTGCGCAGGTTCGTTATGCCAACGGGCTTGCCGCACAACAAGATGCCGTGCGCGCACAAGTGGAACAAACGGTCAGGAAAACCGAACTGGTCGCGCTGAACAATACCCAGCGGCAAGTCGAGGCGCGGCTGAATACCTTGTTGTCGCGCCCGGCAACCATGCCGCTTGCCGCTCCGCAGCACTTGCGCAGCATTCCCGCAACGGCCAGCCTGGCCAACTATACGGCACTGGAAAATCGTATTCGCGAGCACAACCCGGAGTTGTTCATGGACGAGGCCGGGGTTCGTGCGGGCGAAAAAAATCGCGATCTTGTTTACCGGAACCGTTATCCGGATGTTGCGCTGGGCATTTCCCCGACCCAGTCCGGCAATGCGGTGCGCGAGTGGGGCGTGATGGTCGAATTCAATATTCC
>JAUYGW010000023.1 GCA_030690245.1 Gallionella sp.
GGCGGATATGCGGCGGGCGAAAGTTATTTTCCGGACGGCATGCCGGAAGTGAGCTTCTACCAGCCGACCGATCGCGGGCTGGAAGCGAAGATTGCCGAGAAGCTGGCGCGGCTCCGCGAGCTGGATAAGAAACAGAAAAACTAGAGAGAAATAATGTGTAATGACGCGATTTATAGCTCGGTCGAGCATGTAGTGAAGCAACGCCTGAAGCGCGATGCACCGCATTGCCTGGATATCGGCGCGGGCAGCGGCGATTTGCTCGCCTTGTTGCGTCGGACTTGGCCGGCCATGCAGGCCGAGGCTTGCGATTACCATATCGAGCGATTCGCGCTCAAGGATGTGCCGATCGCCCAGCTCGATCTCAACACCCATCCGCTGCCTTATCCAGATGCCAGCTTCGATCTGGTCACTTGCTCCGAAGTGCTTGAGCATGTAGAGAATTACCGTGCCGTGCTGCGCGAAATCCGGCGTGTGCTGAAACCCGGCGGGCTGATGGTGGTCACAACGCCCAATGTGCTCAACATGAAATCGCGCCTGCGTTATCTGGTCTGCGGATTTACCAATCTGTTCGGTCCGCTGCCAGTGAAGAACCAGGATCGCTTTCAAACCAGCGGACATATCACGCCTATCCCGTATTTCTACCTGGCTCACGCCATGTTGGATTGCGACTTCCTCGACCTGCAACTGGATACCGACAAGCTGCAAGGCAGTTCGCGGCTGTTGAATATTTTATTCGCACCGCTGGTATGGTTCGGCTGGAGCCAGTTCCTGCGCCTGGAGCGCAACCGCTACCGCACGCTGGGCAAGGAGAATGAACCCTATGTGGCGCAACACAATTCACAGAACGTCCGGCTGGGGCGCACCATCGTCGTCTCCGCCTTTAAGTAAGGAACAACAGCATGTTGGATATTCAGGCATTACGGAATGATTTGGAAGGTATGGCGGCGCGCCTCGCAATACGCGGCTTTGTGCTGGATATTGAAAAATTTGCGCATCTTGAAGCCGAGCGCAAGCAGATTCAGACGCGTACCCAAGAGCTGCAGGCCAAGCGCAACAGTTCGTCCAAGCTGATCGGGCAGGCCAAGGCGAAGGGCGAAGATGTTTCGGCAATCATGGCTGAAGTCGCTAATCTGGGCGATGAGCTCAAACAGGCGGAAGTGCAGTTGGGCGAGGTGCAAAGCGCATTGCAGCAATTGCTGGAAGTGATCCCTAACACGCCGCACAGCAGCGTGCCGCCGGGCAAGTCGGAAGCCGATAACGTGGAAGTGCGCAAGGTCGGCAACGTCCCAAAATTCGATTTCGAGGTGCAGGATCACGTCAGTATCGGCGAAAAACTGGGGCTGGATTTCGATACCGCCGCGAAGATCAGCGGTGCGCGCTTCTCGCTGCTGAAAGGCGGGCTGGCGCGGCTGCACCGCGCGCTGGCGCAGTTCATGCTCGACATGCATGCCGATCAGCACGGCTACACCGAGACCTATGTGCCGTATCTGGTGAATGCTGATTCGATGCGCGGTACCGGGCAACTGCCGAAGTTCGAGGAAGATTTGTTTCGCGTGCCGCGCGTGATGGGGGAAGAGGGCGAGCAGAATTTTTACCTCATCCCCACCGCCGAAGTGCCGGTCACCAACATGGTGCGCGACGAGATCGTGCCGCTGGAGCAACTGCCGCTGAAGTTCGTTGCGCATACGCCTTGCTTCCGCTCCGAGGCCGGCTCCTACGGGCGCGACACGCGCGGCATGATCCGCCAGCACCAGTTCGACAAGGTGGAGTTGGTGCAGATCGTGCATCCGGAAAAATCCTATGAAGGGCTGGAGGAATTGCTCGGCCATGCCGAAACCATTTTGCAGAAACTCGGCCTGCCGTATCGCGTGATGCAGCTGTGCAGCGGCGACATGGGGTTTTCCGCCGCGCTCACTTACGACATCGAGGTGTGGTTGCCCGCGCAGAATACCTACCGCGAGATTTCCTCATGCAGCAACTTCGAGGCATTCCAGGCGCGCCGCATGCAGGCGCGCTTCCGCAACGCGCAGGGTAAGCCGGAACTGCTGCATACGCTGAACGGCTCCGGCCTCGCGGTCGGACGCACGCTGGTGGCGGTGCTTGAAAACAATCAACTCGCTGACGGCAGTGTGGTCATTCCAGAAGTACTCAGACCCTACATGGGTGGCATGGAAAAACTCTGCCCCTAACGGGCATGGCAGCGGCTACCCCTTATAAATGAAACGCGCCATGCTCGCTCCCTCTCTTCAATCCTCTGGTGGAACTACTAGCCATTCGACTTGGTTGGCAAAGAGCGCCAACCAAGTCGCTGGTTATCCCGCAAGCGGGGAGAGCGAAGCGAGGGGGGCGGAGCCAGGCGAACGAATCGCTGCGCGAGTTTCACGTTAATGAACGCCATCCATCTGCTCGGCATCGCCGGGGTCGATCCGCACGAACGACCCGCCGCGCGGCTGTGGGCGAAGCGGCTGGAGTGGCCGATGGTGCTGATCGTGCTGTGGATCCCGTTCCAGTGGTATCTGGAAGAAACTCAGGCGATTGCGCCGCCGCTCGCGCGCATCGCCGACTGGCTGGTGTGGCTCGCATTCCTTGCCGAAACTGCTCTGCTGAGCGCGCTGGTCAGGAATAAAAGCGCATACCTGTTCGGCAACTGGATGAATCTGGTCATCATCACCGGGGGCATGCCGTTCTTCTGGCAATTCCCGCCGTTGATTGGAATGTTGCGCAGTATCCGTCTTGTGCTGGTGGTGATGCTGCTGGTGCGCCTGTCCAAGTCCGCGCGCAAACTGCTTTCCCGCCACCAGCTCGGCAACACGCTGGCGGTGGCATTCGTCACGATGGTGCTGTCCGGCATCATCATTTCGCGCATCGATCCTTCCATCGGCACCATCTGGGACGGCATGTGGTGGGCATGGGTGACGATGGCCACGGTGGGTTATGGCGATGTGGTGCCGCACAGTGCGGCGGGACGGCTGTTCGGTTCGCTGCTGATCCTGTTCGGCGTGGTGCTGCTTTCGCTGCTGACCGCCAATCTGGCGGCGTTCTTCATCGGCGGCGATGTCGAGAAAATGGAGCGGGAGGAGCAGGAAGCCGACCGCCAGCTCAAGGAAATATCCGCACGGCTGGAGCGCATCGAGCGATTGCTGGAAAAACGGTCAAACTCTTAATCCAGCAGATACTGCATCGGCCCGAACAGGTGATATGAAATTTCTTCGGAAGCGTCGGCTGGTTGATCTGGTTCCAGCCGCTTGAGCATGTCGTAATAGCTGCGGATGCTTTCCACCAAAATCACCGCCTCGCCGCCGCGCGCATAGCCGTGCTTCAAAGTCTCGTGATAACCCGGCTGGGTCAGCAGCGGCATCCATTTTTTCACGTCCGCCCAACTGTCCGGGTTCATTTTCATGCGGCTGGTCAGAATCCGCGCATCTTCGAGATGGCCGTAGCCCTGATTGTAGGCGGCCAGCGCCATCCAGCTGCGATCCGGTTCCGGGATGCGTTCGGGCATCTGCTCCCTGAGTAGCGCCAGATATTCCGCGCCGGCGAGGATGCTTTCGCGCGCGTCGAGCCGGTTCTTGACCTTCATCCGGTCGGCGGTGTCCTCGGTCAGCATCATCATGCCGCGCACGTTGGTGAAAGAGGTCGCGAGCGGATCCCATTGCGATTCCTGATAAGCCAGTGCCGCCAACAACCGCCAGTCAATACCGGTCACGCCGGCGGCCTCTTCGAACAGGGCGCGGTAATCCGGTAGCACCTGATTGATCTTGGCGATGAAGGAGGCGGCATCCGGCAGTTGCAGCCGGCCGCTATGCCCATAGTAGCGGTCCAGCAAGCGATTCAGCGTGCCGTCCTGCCTGATGCGAGCAAAGAAAATCTGAGCCTCTTCCGCTAGTTTCTGGTCTCCATCCATGGAGAAGGCCCAGGCCAGTCTGGAAGGGGGGCCGATATCGAAGGCCGCCGCCAGATTCGAGTAATAGTTGCGCGCATCGGCGAGTTGCAGTTCGTTGGCTACCGCGCATTCCAGCGTGCCTTCGGCCACTTCCTGCAGCAGGTCTTTTACGGTGAGTTCGCGGCGCGACTGCCATTGCAGCCAGGGCGATTTTTCGCGCGCCTCACGCAATGCCTCCTCCTGTGCCGATTCGGCTACCGCCGCCAGTTTTTTCTCCGCCAGTTCGGCAAGTTTTCTCGGGAAGAAGGCGTCGCGGTTGCATATGATCTGCTCGCGTACCGTCTGGTAACTCGGCCCGAAGCGCAGCGAGGAATTGTTTATTCCGCTGCGCAGCGAGGCGGCGGCAAGATGCGCGCGGTGTTTGCGCAGCGCCTGGCCGACCTTCTCCGGAGGGCTGGGGATCAGCTCGACGGTGGTATGCAGATGCTCGCCAAAAAGCAGCGCCAGTTCGCGCTCGAACTCCGCCTCCGCACCCTGCGAAACATCGGGCACGATCACCAGCAGCTTGCCGTCACGCCAGGAAGGAAGCTGCTGGTTGCAGGCAGCCAGCAGCAGGCTCAGGCTGACCAATACCGTTTGCAAACCTCGTTTTGGATTCCGCATGTGAACATTCTGCACGAAATCGAGGGTTGCTGGTAAAATGCGCGCCGCTATTGTTTGATGTACTCCGGAGAGGTGGCAGAGTGGTCGAATGTACCTGACTCGAAATCAGGCGTACGGTTACCCCGTACCGAGGGTTCGAATCCCTCCCTCTCCGCCATACTGGCTATCTTGTTGATTTATAACAACAAAATAGCTGCCAAACGCCCGCAAACCGCGGGCTTTTGTGTTTCATAC
>JAUYGW010000026.1 GCA_030690245.1 Gallionella sp.
GGCTGCCGTGGGGCTACCGCCAGCGCGCGCGGCTGTCGGTGCGCCATGTGCTGAAGAAGGGCAAGACGCTGGTTGGCTTCCGCGAAAAGCGCGGCAGCTTTGTTGCGGACATGTCGCGCTGCGAAATCCTGCCGCCGAAAATTTCCGGATTGATCCCGCTGCTGGCGCAAATGATCGACGGCCTCTCGATCCGCGAGCACCTGCCGCAGATCGAGGTGGCATGCGGCGATAACGTGGACGTGCTGGTGCTGCGCGTGATGGAGCCGCCCACCGCCGGCGATGAGGCCGTGTTGCGCGCCTTCGCCGACGCGCACGGCATCCAGTTCTGGCTGCAACCGAAAGGGCTGGACAGCATCTATCCTTTTCATCCTCTCGACGCGCCGGCGTTGACCTACACGCTGCCGGAATTCGCTGTCGAGATGCCGTTCGCGCCGACCGAATTTACCCAGGTCAACAGCGCGCTCAACCGCGTGATGGTGCATCGTGCGATCCGCCTGCTCGACCCGCAGCCGGGCGAACGCATCGCCGATTTCTTCTGCGGGCTGGGCAACTTCACGCTGCCCATCGCGCGCAGTGGCGCGCAAGTGATGGGCATCGAAGGCAGCGCCGCACTGGTGAAACGCGCCGCGCAGAATGCCGCGCACAACGGACTATCGGGCAACACCGAATTCCGGGCGATGAACTTGTTCGAGATGGACGAGGCGGCATTGGTAAAGCTGGGACATTTTGACAAATGGTTGATCGATCCGCCGCGCGACGGTGCGGCGGAACTGGTGAAAGCCATTACCCCGGAAACCGCGCCGCGCCTTATCGTCTATGTGAGTTGCAGCCCCGCCACGCTGGCGCGCGATGCGGCGGAACTGGTGCAGGTGCATGGCTACGCGCTCAAGGCGGCGGGCGTGATGAACATGTTCCCGCAGACCTCGCATGTCGAGTCGATCGCGGTATTCGTTAAATCATTAGCCGTTACGACGACCTGGTTGCCGAAGCGCTGACGCGCGTGAAGGAGATCATGCCGTGGGACCTGAGCCGCTTGCTTGCAGCGGGCGGCAAGCCGATTCTGCTTGATGTGCGCGAACCGGCAGAGTTTGCGTTGCTGCACATTCCGGGGTCGGTCAACGTGCCGCGCGGCGTATTGGAGCAATCGTGCGAGTGGGATTACGACGAGACCGAGCCGTTGCTTGCCGGTGGACGCGAGATGGAAATCGTGGTGATCTGCCGCTCCGGCAAGCGTTCGGTGCTCACCGCCGATGTGATGCAACGGCTGGGGTTTGCCAGCGTAGCCTCGCTCAAAACCGGCGTGCGCGGCTGGAACGATTACGAACAACCCTTGGTGGATGCGGACGGCAATGTGCTGGATGCGGATGCGGCCGAGGAACTGCTTGCGCCGCGCCTGCGACCGGAGCAACGCAAACCGAAGGTTTTATGATGCAGGGTGGGCAAACAAAAAAGGCGGCCAGGGATGGCCGCCTTTTTTGTTTGCAGCGATGAAGCTTAGTCGCGTTCGCCGCTGAATGCCATCAGCAGTTGCAGCAAGCTGATGAACAGGTTGTAGATGCTCAGGAACAGTCCCAGCGTCGCCATCACGTAGTTGGTTTCGCCGCCGTGCACGATGCGGCTGACGTCATACAGGATATAGGCCGAGAAGATCAGCACGCCAATCGCGGAAATGGTCAGCGACAGGGCAGGGATCTGGAAGAACATATTCGCCAGCGACGCGACGATCAGCAGGATCAGCCCGATGAACAGGAACTTGCCCATGAAGCTGAAATCCTTCTTGGTCACGGTGGCGAGGGTCGCCAGCGAGAAGAAGATGATGCCGGTACCGCCTGCGGCCATGCCGATCAGTTGCGCGCCGTTTTTCAGGTGCAATGCCACTTGCAGGATCGGGCCGAGGAATACGCCCGCCACGAGGGTGAAGCCGAACAGGGCTGCAATGCCCCACACGCTGTTGCGCAACGCGCTGACGGCGAACATCATGCCTATCATCGCGCCGAACATCAGCAGCGACGATATGATCGGGCTTGCGGCCATGAACGAGAAATTCACCGACATGCCGATGAACGCGCCGATCACCGTCGGGATCATGGTCAGCGCCAGCATCATGTAGGTGTTGCGCAGCACCTTGTTCTGTTCGGTCGCGATGGTGCCGATGGGCGTTGCGGTTTGGTATTGCATGTATAGCCTCCTAAGGTTGATCATTAAACAGCAGCGGGTGTAAGACTATCGAAATACTGGAAAAGTTTCAATCGTGAATGACGGATTGCGCTATCGATCCTGAAAAGGGCGCTTACTCATCCGCAGTGTTTCCCCGTCCCTTGCGGCGGCGATCTATCCACCATGCAATCAGCGGCAACATCAAAACGCCGCCGGGCATGAGGATCGGAACCAGATAAGGACTCAGGTTGGATATGGCACGCAAGTTACGCAGCAATAACTCGCGTTCTTCCCTGCTCCATTGTTCGCCATTGCGGCGCTTCATCAGAATCGGGATCAAGCCGCGTGCGTGGGAAAGCTCGTTATAGATATACACGCGCTGGGTTTCCTGCATCGAGCGCACGTTTACCCATCCGCGTTGCAGTGGGGAAATGATGTTTCTGCGGGGTGGTTGTGTCATGTACCTATTATGAGATTTATCATCCGGCAGAAAATCGCCCAAAAGTCTTGGTGGAGGGCGTGAGATTCGAACTCACGAAGGGCGCAAACCCTTGCCAGTTTTCAAGACTGGTGCATTCAACCGCTCTGCCAGCCCTCCAAGGCCGCGCATTTTGAACTAAGCCGCTGGCCATGTCCAGAAAAACGCCGGAGCGTGGCAATGCGAAGCACCAAAAACGCGGACAACCCAACGTATCGCTGGTGTCCCTTTATGTTGTAAACAAAACCATTTTCTGGATGCTTTATCACTCTCTCCGCACTTAACGTAACAAGTTCTTGTATCCCGGCACAGATATAAGTAGTCTTGCCTGATGCAAAAAAACACCTTAAATGCCACTTACCGCCAAGCGGCTTTCGCCATGTTTGTGTGGACGGTGGTGGTAATCGCATCACTTGCCTGGGGTGCCTACGGCCACCGCCACGAGGTGCTGAATATTGCCTATCAGAACGCAATCACCACCATAACCAAAGATATCGCTTTCCGCGATTGGGTCGCATCGCATGGCGGCGTCTATGTTGTCCCGACGGAACAAACCCCTTCCAACCCCTACCTTCACTTCTTGCCTGAGCGCGATGTGGTGACCACGACAGGCAAGAAACTCACGTTGATGAATCCCGCTTATGTGCTGCGGGAAGCCCAGTCTCTCTATAAGGGCGAACATGGGGAATCGGCGCATATCACCAGCCTGAACCCCGTCAACCCGAACAATGCGCCGGACGAGTGGGAAAAGCTGGTGCTCGCCCGCTTTGAACGTGGCGAAAGGGAAATCAAGGAGGTGACGCAAACCGATGGAGTTCAGCTGCTGCGTGTGATACGTGCGCTTAAGGTGGATGAGGTTTGCATGAAATGTCACGCTCACCAGGGTTACAAGGTAGGCGACATACGCGGGGGAATCTCCGCAATCGTTCCGCTTAAACCGTTATTCGATATTGAAGCGCGGAGCATTCGCGATCTCTCGATGAGCCACGGGATCATCTGGCTGCTCGGCCTGGCTGGAATCGGCGCCTACAATTTTGTCCGCAGGCGCGAAATCGGACGCATCTCCCGGCAGCAGGAGCTTGAATATCTGGCCAGCACGGATGCCCTCACTGGGCTTGCCAACCGGCGTACCCTGATGCTCCGGGCGGAACAGGAGCTGGCGCGAGCAAAACGCTATGGGAGCGAGCTCTCGCTGCTGATGGCGGACATTGATTTTTTCAAGAAGGTGAACGACACCTACGGGCATCAGGCGGGAGACATTGTCCTCAAGAAATTGGCCGATATTTTTTTGCAGGCGCTGCGCGATATTGATTTCGCTGCACGTTTCGGCGGTGAAGAATTCGTCCTTCTTCTGCCGGAAACCAATGCTGAAAATGCGTTGAAAACAGCCGAGCGGCTGCGGGCATCGGTCAATGACATCCAGATTCCGCTGCCACAGGGGGAATTGGTTAAATGCACCATTTCTATCGGGGTTGCCAGCTACTCTTCATCCGGCAACGACAGTGTCGAGAAATTAATTTCCGGAGCCGACAAGGCTCTTTATGCAGCCAAGGAAACCGGCCGCAACAAAGTCTGCCTGGATAGCAGCGCCGAAGAACAACATCGGCTTGAATCCTGAAAAAAGCAGTTGAAATTTGCAGGGGCGGGCCATGCCCGCGAATCACTTGATCGCGGGCATGGCCCGCTCCTACATGACTTAGGGATTCGCGGCGCGCACGCAGTCCGCCCAGTTGTTGGGAGTTTCGTAGAGGCGGACTCTCTCCAGGCGCAGCTGGTTGCCGTAGGTATCACGGTAAGCGGGATCGAGGATGTTGAACGCGATTTGCGCGAGATTCTCCGCCGTCGGAACGGCATCGAGGATGACCGTCTTGTGCTCCGGCAGGCTGGCGAGAAAATCGCTTACCGCGCGGTCGCCGCGATAGACCAGGAAGGCGTGATCCCAAGCATCGACCAGCTTTTCGTTGGCGATGCGCTTCACATCGGAGAAGTCCATCACCATGCCTTGTTCGGACTGCCCTTCAGCCGTAATGATATCGCCGGACAGGGTGATTTCGATGGCGTAACGATGCCCGTGCAGGTGTTTGCACTGGCTGGTGTGGTTGGGGATGCGATGTCCGGCATCAAATTCCAGGCGGCGGGTGATGAGCATATTATTTTGATGGGTTAGCGTGGTGCGGATTATCCTATAAAAAACAGTCTAGCCACGGATTTACACAGATGAACACTGATTATCAATAGGTAGGGGTGACTGATGTGCTTTGCTTTAATCGGTGGTAATCCGTGTTTATCCGTGGCTAATTGCCGTTTTGAAAATTATATCCTGTCAAGCTCTCAGGGCAGCGGCACGTTGCAGAAATTCCCGTTGCGCGCGTTCGTTTTGAACCGCGCCGTAGCGTAATGCGCTGTAGCGTGCGGCGAGGTCGCGGATGGCTTCAGCAATCTCCGGGCGCGCAGCGGCGACGCGCTCTGCGTAGTCCTGAGCGCCTTCGTGCGCGGCGCGCGGCAGTCCGGCTTTCGCCAATCTGCTGCACAGTTTGAGCCATGCGGCCTGCACCTTGTCCGGCTGGCGTTTGATGAGGTGGCGCAGCATGAACAGCGCGAACAGCCCGACCAGCAGGCCGACGCCGGCCGCCATGTTGAGCGCCAGCTTCTGCCAGGTGATGGATTCCATGCCGAAGCGGGTCAGGAAGGCGAACTGGCGTTCGCTGTTGTAGCCCAGCACCCACTGGTTCCACTGGTTGGACAGCGTGTCCCAGTTCAGGCGCAACTCGCGCAGCCACTGCGGCGGGTTGCGCGCCATGAACGGCAGGGCGGCGTTGTTCGTTACGGCAGCCGACAGGCCGCGTTCGACGCGCGCCGGGGCGATTGCCGCCGTCGGGTCGATGCGCACCCAGCCCTGGCCGGCCAGCCATATTTCCGCCCAGGCATGCGCATCGGACTGGCGCACGATGTAGTAGTTGCCCAGCGCATTGAATTCGCCGCCCTGATAGCCGGTCACGACGCGCGCCGGAATATGCGCGGCGCGCATCAAAAACACGAAGGCCGAGGCGTAGTGCTCACAGAATCCCTGCCGGGTTTCAAACAGGAAGTCGTCCACGCCATGAAAGCCGAGCGGCGGCGGCTCCAGCGTGTACTGGAAATTCTGCTGGTTGAAATAGGCGAGGGCGGCGCGCGCGATAGATTCATCAATTCCCGCAAGGGAACGATTGCCCCCTCGCACGCTTGCGGGATAACCAGCGACTTGCCCGCTTGCGGGCTTAGTCGAATGGCTAGTTGTTCCATCAGAGGGTTGGGGAGAGGGCGCGGCGGCTTCAGCTTGCGCGCGCCATCCTGCGGCAAGTTCCAGCGCTTGCGGATTGAGCGACGGCGGCAGTTGCAGGGCGCGCTGGAGCTGCCGTTCGTTTTCGTTCAGGTTGGCGTGATAGCCGAGATGGGAGCGCACCTCGTAGCGCAGCCGCGCCTTCACCGGCTCCTTCTGCACGATTCTGAAGTCGTAGGTGAGGTTGGCAGGGACGGAGATCTGCTCGGGTACGTCGAGCGCGAACAGCCAGGTCTTGTTGTGCGGCTCCAGCGTGACGCTGTAATCGATCGCCTGCCCGGTTTCGGTGAATTGCGGGGCGACGCTGAATGCGGTTCTGCCCGGCGTCCAGGTACGACCGTCGAAATTCCACAGCACCGGCCCGCGCCAGTACATCTGGTCGCGGCGCGGCGGTTTGTCTGCATAGCTGACACGGAACGCGACTTCCTCCGACAGGCTCAGGCGGCTCAAACTGCCCGGCGCCATCTTGTCATCCAGCCCGCTGCTGGCGAAGGCATCCTGTGGTAAACCCCACAGCGGACCCTGCACGCGCGGGAACAGGATGAACAGCACCAGCGTCAGCGGAATGGCTTGCAGCAGCAGGGTTGCGGCGACGCGCAGACGCGGTTTGAGCGTGATGCTTTGCGCATGCAAATGTACCCAGGTTGTGACGATGACCAGCAGCGTGGCGAGCATGTACAGCGCGGTGGGAATGCTCTGCGAGTAGAAGAAGTTGGTGATGATGATGAAGCAGGCGAGGTAGACCAGCACCGTCGCATCGCGCGGGCTGCGCAGTTCCATGAATTTAAGCGTGGTGAGCAGGATCAATAAGGTGACGCTGACCTCGCGTCCGAACAGCGTGTGGAAGCCGACCAGGATGCCGCCTATGCTGGTGAAGGT
>JAUYGW010000059.1 GCA_030690245.1 Gallionella sp.
GGCGGAATTTGCCGCCGCGCTGCAACAGGATTACGCGCCGACGCTGCGGCGTTTCCTCGCGCTGCAAGTGCGCGGCAGCGAGCGGGAGCGCGAACTACTGGCGGCGCTGCGCAGTGCATTAATGAGCCGCGGTGAGCCGGATCTGGGCGCATTGCAAGCCGGTCTGGATCTCCTGCACGACTGCGATCTGCGCAGCGTGTTGCCCGGCATCCATCAACCCACGCTGGTGATTGGCGGCGAACGTGATACGCTCACGCCGCCGCAGGCAGCGCAATACCTCGCGGCGCAATTGCCGGATGCGAGGCTGGCGGTGATCGAGGGCGCGGCGCATGCTCCGTTCCTGTCGCACCCGGATGAATTTGTGGAGATACTGGCGGATTTTATGGAATAGGCGGGAGCGCCGACGTCCTCGTCGGCATTTGTTTTTCATTGTGCCGACGAGGACGTCGGCGCTCCCATAACGGTTTTAAAAATGAACGAATTCGAAATCGATAAACGTGAAGTTCGCCGCGCCTTTACCCGCGCGGCGGCAGACTACGATGCGGCGGCGGTGTTGCAGCGCGAGGTGTGCGCGCGCATGCTGGAACGGCTGGAGTACATCAAGCTGCAGCCCGCGCGCATCCTCGATGCGGGCAGCGGCACCGGCTGGGGTACGCGCCAGCTCGCGGAAAAATATCCGGCGGCGCAGATCGCCTCGCTGGATATCGCCATCGGCATGTTGCAGGCGGCGCGCAGCCGTTCCGGCTGGTGGCGCAAACTGTTCAGCGGCGCGCAACCGGTGCAGGTATGCGGCGACATCGAAGCGCTGCCGTTGGCGGCCAACAGTGTCGAGATGGTGTGGTCGAATCTGGCGGTGCAGTGGTGCAACGACCTGCCGGCGGCTTTCGTCGGGCTGCACCGCGTGCTGAAAGCGGATGGGCTGCTGATGTTCAGCACTTTCGGGCCGGATACGCTGAAGGAATTGCGCCAGGCTTTTGGCGGCGTGGACAGTCACAATCACCTGAACCGTTTTGCCGACATGCACGACATCGGCGACATGCTCATACAAGCCGGCTTTGCCGAGCCGGTGATGGACATGGAATATCTGACGCTGACTTATGACGATGTGCGCGGTTTGCTGTACGACCTGAAACGCATCGGTGCGCACAACGCCACGGCGGGGCGCGGGCAAGGCCTGATGGGAAAAAATGCGTGGGCGCGTCTGGTCGGGAATTACGAGCGCCTGCGCCGCGAGGGCAAGTTGCCCGCCACCTACGAGGTGGTATACGGCCACGCGTGGAAGCCGGAGCCGCGCACAACGAAGGATGGGGCGGCAATTATCAAGACACCATTCAAATTAAAATGAGATATCCATCGGGGTCGAAATACCGTCGTAGGGGCGTATGGCATACGCCCTATTACTGTTCACAAGGCGTATTGCCATACGCCCCTACAAATTGAAATGAATTACTTCATTACCGGCACTGACACGGGAGTCGGCAAGACGCTGGTCAGTTGCGCGCTGCTGCACGGCTTTGCCGCGCAGGGCAAAAGCGTGGTCGGCATGAAGCCGGTGGCAGCGGGTAGCGCCGACGGCGTCCAGCACGAAGACGTCAGGCAGTTGCGTGCCGCCAGCAATGTGCTGGCCAGCGGCGGGCAGATCAATCCGTATTGTTTTGTGCAGGCCGTCGCGCCGCACCTGGCCGCGCGGTTCATCGGCATCCGTATCAACTTTGCGCGCATCATGGAATCGTTTTCGGAGTTGAATGCGCAGGCCGATGTGGTGATCGTGGAGGGCGTGGGCGGCTTCCGCGTGCCGCTTAACGACGAACAGGACAGCGCTGATCTGGCGGAGCAGTTGGGGCTGCCGGTTATTCTGGTGGCCGGGATGCGGCTGGGTTGCCTGAATTACGCGCTGCTCACGGCGGAGGCAATTGCCGCGCGCGGTTTGACGCTGGCGGGCTGGGTGGCGAATGTGCCGGAGGCGGGCATGGCGATGCTGAAGGAAAATATTGCCGCGCTGGAACAACGCATCGGTGCGCCGCTGCTGGGGGTCGTGCCGCATCTGGAGCAGCCGGATGCGCGGGCAGTGGCAGGGTATCTGGATGTAGCGTTGCTGGATAAGCGGGATTAGGCATCTGTTGTAGGAGCGCGCCCTGCGCGCGAACATCT
>JAUYGW010000060.1 GCA_030690245.1 Gallionella sp.
GCATCTGCCGGCGGGCTGGAAGCCTTCGAGCAGTTCTTCCGCGCGTGCCCGGCGGACAGCGGTATGGCCTTCGTGCTGGTACCGCATCTCGACCCGGACCATGAAAGTCTCCTGACAGAAATCCTGCAACGCGCCACCGCCATGCCGGTGGTGGAAGCCCTCGACCAGGTTGCGGTCGCATCCAACCACGTCTATATCATCCCGCCCAACCGCGAGATGGCCATCCTCAATGGCGTGTTGCAACTCTCCTTGCCGGAACAGGCGCGTGGGCTGCGTAAGCCGGTCAATGCCTTCCTGCTCTCGCTGGCCGAGGATCAGGCAGAAGACGCCATCGGCGTCATCCTCTCCGGTACCGCGACGGATGGCACCCTGGGCCTGCGCGCCATCCTCGGTGCCGGTGGCGTCTGCATGGTGCAGGAACCGTCTACCGCCAAATATGACGGCATGCCGCAAAGCGCCATCGCTGCCGGCTACGCTACCCATATTCTGCCGGTCGAGAAAATGCCGGCGATGCTGCTGGAGCTCACGCGGCAGTCGGTCTTCCGCCAGAAAGTGCCCCGTATCCTGCCTGCGTCAGCCGTGAGCAGTCTGAACCAGATTCTGCTGCAAGTACGCAACAGCACCGGCCACGACTTCTCCCTGTACAAGAAGAGCACCATCGGCCGGCGCGTCGAGCGGCGCATGGCACGGAACAACATCGAAGACCTGGCGGTCTATGCCCGCTACCTCAAAGAACATCCGCCCGAGGTAAAAGCGCTGTTCAAGGAACTGCTGATCAACGTCACCAATTTTTTTCGCGACCCGGAAGCTTTCGACGCGTTGAAGCAGGACATCCTGCCGCAACTGTTCGCGGACAAGCCGGACGACTATATTTTCCGCGTCTGGGTGGCAGGCTGCGCCACCGGCGAAGAGGCCTATTCCATCGCGATTCTGCTGCGCGAATTCATGGATGAGACCCATCAGGAATTCAAGGTGTTGCTCTATGCCACCGACCTCGACGATGACGCCATCGCCGTGGCGCGCGCCGGAACCTACCCGCCCAATATCGCCCAGGATGTCCCCCTGGAGCGGCTGCGCCGTTTCTTCGTCAAGGACGACACGGGCTACCGGGTGAAGAAAAACATCCGCGAGATGGTGGTGTTCGCGATCCAGAACGTGATCAAGGACCCGCCTTTCACCCGGCTCGACCTGCTCAGTTGCCGCAACCTGATGATCTATCTGGAGCCGGAAATCCAGAACCGCCTGATCCCGGCTTTTCATTACGCGCTGAAGCCGGGCGGCGTGCTGTTTCTCTCTCCCTCGGAGGGCATCGCCAGCCATCCGGAGCTGTTCGCGCCGCTCAACCGCAAATGGAAGTTGTATCGGGCCATCGGCAGCATGGCTTCCACCCGCGCGGTGATGGCCGGAGGGTTGGTATGGACCAAAGACGCCAATACAAAAGAGCCGGATGAAGCGGTGAAAAAGACCAAGGAAATCAATTTTGCCGAACTGACCAAACGGGCGCTGCTTCAGTCCTTTGCGCCCGCCTCGGTGGTGACGGACGTGAAGGGCAACCTTCTCTACGTGCATGGCGATACCGGCAAATATCTGCGCCCGGCGCCCGGACAGGCGACGCTCAACGTGATCGAGATGGCGCGCGAGGGGCTGCAACTGGAGTTGCGCGCCGCGCTGCTGCTCGCCGCAGCCGGGTCAGAAGCAGCCGACCAGGGCGCGGCGTTCCAGAGCCGTAAAGTATCGGTCAAGACCAATGGCCATTTTCAGCTCGTGGCGCTCAATGTGCGCCCGCTGCCCACCCAGGACAGCGGCGAAAAATTGCTGCTGGTGAGTTTTCAGGACATGGCACAGCCAATGTCCGAAAAATTGGCGCCCGGCATGGCCGGGCATGAATATTCCGGTTATGGCAAACCGGGGCACGGCAATAACGCATTGCAGGCAAGTGAGCACCAGCGCGTGGAAGAACTGGAACGCGAGCTGGCCTATACCAAGGAGAATCTGCAAGCCACCATCGAGGAACAACAGGCCTCCAATGAGGAATTGAAGTCCACCAACGAGGAATTGCAATCCACCAACGAGGAATTGCAATCCACCAACGAAGAACTGGAGACTTCAAAAGAAGAACTGCAATCCGTCAATGAGGAGCTGGTCACGGTAAATGCCGAATTGCAAGCCAAGATCGAGCAGCTGGCCGGGATGCAGAACGACATGAAGAATCTGCTCGACAACGTCAATGTCGGCACCATTTTCCTCGACCAGCATCTGGCCATCCGGCGCTACACGCGTGACGCGGCGCGGGTCTATCGCCTGGTCGCCACCGACGTGGGCAGGCCGCTGATCGACATCAAGTCGGACATCGAAGACGAAGACCTGCTGTCCAAGGCGCAGACCGTGCTCGACACGCTGGTGCCGTGGGAACGCGAAGTGCGCACCGTTGGCGGCACCTGGTATCTGGCGCGCATCCAGCCTTACCGCACGCTGGACAACGTGATCGATGGCGTGGTGCTGACCTTCACCGACATCAGCCAGCGCATCGAGGACGAGGCGGCGATACGGAATGCCAAAGCGCTGGCCGAAAACATCGTGAACACGGTGCGCGAGCCGCTCATCGTGCTGGATGGCGACTTGCAGGTGATCTCCGCCAGCCGCTCGTTCTACAATATCTTCCAGACCACACCGGAAAACACCGTGGGCCACCCGCTCTATGACTTGGGTGACCGCCAGTGGGATATTCCCGCCTTGCGCGAATTGCTGGAGACCATCCTGCCGCGCGACCAGAGCTTCGACGGCTATCTGGTGGAACACGACTTCCCCGCCATCGGCCACCACAAGATGCTGCTCAACGCGAGGCGCATCGTCAGCAACACCGGCGATACGCAGTTGATCCTGCTGGCGATGGAAAGCCTCGCATGAACCTAAAAAACGCAGCTCACCACGAAGAACACAAAGATCACGAAGATTTTTCAATGGGCGATGTGCGACTGAACGCTCACCCAGGTGGTGTCTGGCGTTTTTGTGACAACCAACTGTTTTTCTTCACGTCCTTCGTGTTCTTCGTGGTTCAAATGAGGTTTTAAGGA
>JAUYGW010000079.1 GCA_030690245.1 Gallionella sp.
CGCGCTTGGGGTCGGCCGCAAACGAAGGCACCGAAGTCAGCACGCCGGAGCGCACCAGGAAGGTGCCCATCAGGCTCAACGAGAATGCCGCGATGGCCAGCAATACCGTCCAGCTCTTGAATGCGCCGCGTTTTTCGGTCACCGCCAGCGAGTGAATCAGCGCGGTGCCGACCAGCCACGGCATGAACGAGGCATTTTCCACCGGGTCCCAGAACCACCAGCCGCCCCAGCCCAATTCGTAGTATGCCCACCAGCTGCCGATCGCGATGCCGCCGGTCATGAACACCCATGCCACGGTCGTCCACGGGCGCGACCAGCGCGCCCAGGTGGCGTCCATTCTTCCGCCCAGCAACGCGGCGATCGCGAATGCAAATGCCACCGAGAAGCCCACATAGCCCATGTACAGCATCGGCGGGTGGATCACCAGCCCGGGGTCTTGCAGCAACGGGTTCAGATCGCGCCCGTCGACAGCGGCCGGCAACAGGCGCTCGAACGGATTCGAGGTAAGCAGCATGAACAGCAGGAAACCGACTGATACCAGCCCCATCACACCCAGCACGCGCGCCACCATCTCCCCCGGCAGATGCCTGCTGAACACCGCAACGGCCAATATCCAGCCACTCAGGAGAAAAGACCACAGCAGAAGCGAACCCTCGTGGCCGCCCCACACGGCAGACACCTTGTATATGGCGGGAAGCTGGGAATTGGAATGCTGCGCGATATACAGCACGGAAAAATCGTTGGCGACAAATGCATAGGTCAGGCACGCAAAGGCAATGCTGAGAAACACAAACTGGCCATACGCCAGCGGGCGCGCGGCGCCCATCAATACCGCGTTGTCCCGCGCCGCGCCGATGATCGGCAACACGCCCAGGCAACATGCAAAAAACAATGCAACGATTAACGCGAAATGACCGATCTCTGGAATCATGCTGAAGCTTTCATGGTTATTTTGCGGCAGGCGCCGCAGGCGCGCTCGCCGGAGTTGCCGCGGCAGCGTTCGCGGCCTCGGCTTTTTTCAGCGCATCGGCGGCCTCGGGCGCCATATAGTTCTCGTCATGTTTGGCGAGCACCTCGTCGGCGCGCATCACGCCATCGGCCTCTACCCTGCCCTGCGCGACCACACCCTTGCCCTCCGTGAACAAGTCCGGCAGGATGCCCTTGAAAACGACCGGGATACTTTTGTGCTTGTCGGTAATCACGAAATTCACCGTCAACCCATCCGCCTCGCGCTTCACGCTGCCTTCCTGCACCAGGCCGCCGATGCGGAAGCTGCGCCCGTGCGGCGCCTCGTTGTTGAACACCTGGGTCGGTGTGAAATACAGGCTGACGTTGTTTTCCAGCGCGTTTAGCACCAGACCGACAACCAAAGCCAATGCGGCAACGGCAACGGCGATAAACACAAATCTTTTCTGGCGTGGCTTCATAATTAATCATTTCCCCCAAACTTATCGTCCCGGGCTTCGTCTTCCGCTTCCCGCATCAGGCGCACCTGCTGCAAGGTGATTTTTCGTTTATGTCTTACCATCGCAATTTCGATCGTGAAAATAAAAAAAGCCACGGCGTACGAACCCAGCCAAACATAGGCGAGCGGGTTTTCCCGCATCCAGATATCCAGACCGCTCATTGTTGCACCTCCGAGACGTTAGTGGATGGGAGCGCCGACGTCCCCGTCGGCACTGGAACGCGGACGTCCCGTCCGCATGCGGGCGAGGACGCCCGCGCTCCCGCATTCGCGCACCGTGTCATGACCGCACCTCCGGCAATTCAGTAATCCAGGTGGTATTCCGCTCGCGCTCCAGGATGATGCTGCGCACGCGCGCCAGCACCACCGCAATCGCATACAGCCAGCATGCCGCCAGCGTGATGAACATGGCCTGCTGCATCGCGACATGCATGGAGGTGCCGCTGAACTTGATGGTCGAGCCCTGATGCAGGGTATTCCACCACTGTACCGAAAAATAAATGATCGGCACATTCACCGAGCCGACGATCGCCAGCAATGCGCTGGCGCGGTCGGCGCGGCGCGGGTCGTCGATCGAGGCGTGCAGCGCGATGAAGCCCAGATACAGGAACAGCAGGATGAGCTCGGAAGTCAGGCGCGCATCCCAAACCCACCACGCGCCCCACATCGGCTTGCCCCACAATGCGCCGGTCCACAATGAAATGAAGGCGAACAGCGCGCCGGTGGGCGCGATGGCTGTGGCCATCATGGCCGACAGACGGGTATTGAAAATCAGCCCCAGCGCCGCGTAGCCCGCCATGACCAGATAAAGAAACATCGACAGGATCGAAGACGGCACATGAATGAAAATGATGCGGTAGAACTCGCCTTGCTGGTAATCAGCCGGCGCGACCGCAAAGCCGATATACAAACCGACGACGAACAATATCGCAGAAGAAAACGCGAACCACGGAATCAGTTTCCCGGCCAAACCGTAAAAGGTCGTCGGTGCAGAATATTTGAACCAGTTTATTGCCAACTTATTACTCCATCGAAATACGTAAAGCCTGCGCCGTCACCCACGGGGTGAACACCAGCGCCAGCACCAGCAGCGCACCCAGCAGGGACAGGTGGGAAGCCGCACTTAATCCAGTTGATACCGCCTCGACCGCCCCGGTGCCGAAAATCAGCACCGGAATGCACAGCGGCAACACCAGCAGCGACAACAGCACCCCGCCACCGCGCAAGCCCAGCGTCAACGCCGCGCCGATCGCGCCGACCATGCTCAATACCGGCGTTCCCAGCAGCAGGCCGATAATCAACACGCCCAACGCCTGCACCGGCATATCAAACTGCAAACCCAGCACCGGGGCCATCAGCACCAGCGGCAAACCGGACACCATCCAGTGCGCCGTCATCTTGCCCAGCACCAGCATCGACAACGACTGCGGCGCCAGCATCATCTGTTCCAGCGTACCGTCCAGATAATCGGCCGAGAACAACCGTCCCAGCGACAGCATCGAAGACAGCAGCGCCGCCACCCACAACACGCCTGCCGCCATCTTGCGCAGCATGTCCATTTCCGGCCCGACGCCCAGCGGAAACAGGCTGACCACCATCACGAAAAAAATCAGCGTGGTAAGCACATCCGCGCGGCGGCGCATCGCCAGCACCAGATCGCGCCGGATCACCAGTGCCAGCAAACCCAGCAAGGTGGTTTTCTTCATGCCCGTTTGACCGTCATGCCCGTTAACCATCATGACAGGGACAAGCTGCGCATTTCCACCCCTGCCACCTGCAACGGTTGGTGTGTGGTGAAAATCACCATCCCCTGCCGCGCCAAATGTTCCGCCATCAGGTCCTGAATCAACACCACGGCTCCGACATCCAGCGCGGTCAAAGGTTCATCCAGTATCCACAGCCTGGCATCGCTGGCCAGCAAACGCGCCAGCGCCACGCGCCGCCGCTGGCCTTGCGAAAGCACCTTGGTCGGCAGCCTCTCGCGGCCGCGCAAACCCATGCGGCGCAACGCAGCCAGCGCTTCCTTTTCATCCAGTCCAATCCCCGAAAGGCCGGCCGAAATCAGCAAATTCTCCAGCGCGCTCAACTCATCCTTGATCGCGTTCAAATGCCCGAGATACAGCACCTCGGCATAATAATCTTCTTCCAGATCGCGGGTGTTTCCGCCGCACCAGCTGATCGTCCCCTCATCCGGCATCATGAAGCCGCACAACATGCGCAGCAGGCTGGTTTTGCCGCTGCCGTTCGCGCCTTGTACCTGCATGATTTGCCCGGGATGCAGCGCA
>JAUYGW010000045.1 GCA_030690245.1 Gallionella sp.
GCGACATCAAGCTGTCGGCAAACTGGATGGCGGCCGCGGGACACCACGGCGAAGACGCCGCGCTGTTCGACACGGTGCGCGCGGTGGGCATGGAGCTGTGCCCGCAGCTCGGCATCAGCATTCCGGTCGGCAAGGATTCCATGTCGATGAAGACGGTATGGCAGGAAGAGGGCGAAACGAAATCCGTCACCGCGCCGCTGTCGCTGATCGTGACCGCGTTCGCGCCCTGCGCCGATGCGCGCCACACGCTCACGCCGCAGCTCTCCGCCTACCTGGATACCACGCTGTTGCTGATCGATCTGGGGCTGGGCAAGAACCGCATGGGTGGCTCGGCGCTGGCGCAGGTGTACAAGCAGGTCGGCGACGTTGCGCCGGACGTGGACGATGCGCAGATGCTCAAATCGTTCTTCGAGCTGATACAGCGCCTGAATGGCAGCGGCAAGCTGATCGCTTAACACGTCCGTTCCGACGGCGGCGCGTTCGTGTCGCTGTGCGAGATGGCCTTCGCGTCGCACATCGGCCTGGACATCAAGCTCGATGAGCTGCACGGCGACACGCTGCGCGCGTTGTTTAACGAGGAACTCGGTGCGGTGGTGCAGGTACGCAACCGCGATGTGCAGCATGTGCTGCAACTCACCCAAGAGCTCGGCCTGAAGAGCGTGCAGAAGATCGCCACGCTGAATGAAACCGGCATGATCGAGATCTCGCGCGGCGGCGAAAAGCTGTTCAGCGACAGCGGCGTGAACCTGCAACGCATCTGGTCGGAGACCACCTACCAGATGCAGAAGCTGCGCGACAACCCGGCCTGCGCGCAGCAGGAGTTCGACCGCCTGCTCGATGCCGCCGATCCGGGCCTGCATGTGAAGCTGACTTATGATCCGAACGAAACCCCAACCCCCGTTCGCCCTGAGCTTGT
Source organism: Gallionella sp. (assembly GCA_030690245.1). Lineage (GTDB taxonomy): Bacteria > Pseudomonadota > Gammaproteobacteria > Burkholderiales > Gallionellaceae > Gallionella. The sequence goes on from JAUYGW010000045.1 coordinate 917, forward strand.
CGAAGGGAGAGCGGTGCTGACCCGGCCGAAAATCGCCATCCTGCGCGAGCAGGGCGTGAACGGCCAGGTGGACATGGCCGCCGCATTCG
>JAUYGW010000092.1 GCA_030690245.1 Gallionella sp.
TCTTCGTGAATATCGGACGAAGGCAGTTCCCCGACAATGGAGGTCAGCACATCGGTGAGCGTGACCAAGCCCTGCAATTCGCCATACTCGTCCACAATCAGCGCGCATTGCTGGCGCGCCTTACGGAAGTTTTCCAGCAGGTGCGTGGTGGTTACGCCTTCCGGCACATATAGCGGCGGTCGCAGGGACGGCTCAATTTCAAGTGGCTTGCCCGCCAGTGCCTCTTTGAGAAGATCCGACGTGCGTAATATCCCCACGATGTGATCCAGCCCATCACGGCAGACGACCACACGAGTGTATGGACTCTCGGCAATGCGGTTGCGAATCTCCACTTCCGGCTCGTCCAGATCAAGCACGTAGATGTCAGTCCGGTGCGTCATGATCGCCCCGATGCGCTGCTCATCAAGACGCAGCACATTGGAAACGATGGCCTGTTCGCTTTCATGGAACACGCCGGACTCGGCACCCTGTTCCATCAGCACCTTGATTTCATCATCGGTTACAGACTGCTCCTCCTTGCGACCGGCACCCATCATGCGCAGCAGAAAACTGGAAGACGCCGAAAGCAACCAAACCAGTGGCCGGGCTATGCGTGCCAACATATTCATCGGCGGTGCGATCAGCGAGGCAATTTTCTCCGGAGCGCGCAGCCCAAGTTGTTTTGGAACCAGTTCTCCGACAACGACGGAGAAATAGGTCAGCCCCACAACCACCAGTGTCAGTGCGATGCCTCTGGCGTAGGGTTCAATCAGTGTGAAACCGGCAAGCCAGGTAGTCAGCGGATCGGCCAGCGCAGTTTCGCCGATAGCGCCGCTCAAGATACCTACGGTCGTAATGCCGACTTGAACCGTGGAGAGAAAGGTGGAGGGTTCGTTGTTAAGTGCCAGTGCCGATTGCGCGCCGGGGCTGTCGTCATCGGCCAGTTTTTGCAGGCGCGCCTTGCGGGAAGAGACTACGGCGATTTCTGACATCGCCAAAACGCCATTCAGAAGAATCAAAAACAGAAGTAATACTATATCCACTACAGAGTCGCCCATCGCCGTCAGGCGTGCGAACCAGGATCGAAAGGGCGCAATTCTAACATCTTAACAACGTCATTTTCAGTTCATCGCCCCTGAACCGGGCAAGAGCCGCCATGCAAAATTTTCTATATTTGCCGGTCTATAGTTCAGGCATGTTTTCTCTTGGCGCATTGGTATTCTGCGAAGCGCATTGTAAGCATTGATGAGATTTCGGAACTACTATGGTTTAGCCTAATGCCTGTGTGTATGGTGCGCATCCGGAAAATGCGGAGCGCATGTGTTGCCGATTCATGGACGTGTGGACGGCTGTGTCAGGCACCCGATGGCGCCTCATCGTCGTGTGAATGAAAGTGATGCTCGTCATGAGCGTGTTCGTGGGTATGCACCATCAGATCAGTGTGGGGGTCGTGGTACCCCATGCCAGACAGGCTCCCAGAATTGCCAAGAACGGTCATGCTCCAGCGAACCGTGCTTGGCTTGGCCAGGCCACGACAAGACGATTGCTCCTGTCACAATAGCCACCATACCAAGGGCAATCCCCCGGTCAAAGTTTTCTTTGAAGGCGAACCAGGCAAGCAATGCTGTAAACACGCCTTCCGCGTTTAGCATCAGCGAGGTATCCGATGCAGGCTGCCGGTCAGTTCGGACAGAGGTTACCCTCTGCCTATGCATAAGCGCCAACATTAAGCATCGGTTTGCATCACCAACTGATCAAATCGGTTCCTGGTATTGGCTCTCCAATAACTTTGCCTGCGCCGCCGCCAGGCGTGCGATGGGCACGCGCGGCCCGGAGCAGGAAACGTAATTGAGCCCGATGTGATGGCAGAAACGGATGGAACCGGGGTGTCCGCCATGTTCGCCGCAGATGCCCATTTTCAAGTCCGGGCGGGTCTGGCGTCCTCTCTCCACCGCCAGCTTCATCAGCTCTCCCACGCCCTTGATATCCAGCACCTCGAACGGGTTGTCTTCCAGGATGCCGGTTTCGTTGTAGGCGGGGAGGAATTTGTTTTCCGCATCCTCGCGGCTGAAGGAGAACGTCGCCTGGGTCAGGTCGTTGGTGCCAAACGAGAAGAACTCGGCGGTTTCCGCCATGCGCCCGGCGCGTATGCAGCCGCGCACCACTTCCAGCATCGAGCCGAACTTGAATTGCACGTTGATGCCGTGGGTAGCGTTCACTTCCTGGTGGATGCGCTGCACATAACTGTGGATGCGCTTGAGCTCTTCCACCGTGGCCACCTGCGGCACCATGATTTCCGGATAGATTTCGACGCCGTCTTTGGCGCACAGCGCGGCGGCTTCGAGTATCGCCCGGATCTGCATCGAGTAGATTTCTGGATAAGTGATGCCCAGCCGCACGCCGCGATGGCCCAGCATCGGGTTGACTTCGGCCAGGGCCCTGACCTTTTTCAAGATCACTTCCTTCTTGCCGATCACGTCTTCCTCCATGTGCGATTCCTTGAAGTCGCTCAGTCCGCCCATGAGTTTGATCAGGCCATCGGCATATTGCTGGTAAAGCTTGGGGTTGAGCATCTTGAGCGTTTCCGGCAACTCTTCCAGGCCATCGATGGTGTCGCGCAATTGGTGCAGATGCGCGATTTCCAGTTCGAGTTGTGCTGCGGTAGGCAGGAATTCGTGCATCGGCGGATCGAGCAGGCGCACCGTGACCGGCAGCCCCTTCATCGCCTTGAAGATGCCCTTGAAGTCGGCACGCTGGATCGGCAGCAGCCGATCCAGCGCGGCCTGGCGGTCTTCCTTGGTCTCGGCGAGGATCATTTCCTGCACGATCGGCAAACGGTCGGTGCTGTTGAACATGCGCTCGGTGCGGCACAGGCCGATACCCATCGCGCCGAATTCGCGCGCGCGCTGCGCATCGTGCGGCGTGTCGGCGTTGGCCATCACCTTGAGCCTGGAAATCTCGTCCGCCCAGGCCAGCAGCATGTCCATTTCCTCGGAAAACTCGGCCTCCACGGTCGGCACTTCGCCCGCATAAACATGGCCGGTGCCGCCGTCGATGGTGATGACATCGCCTTCGTGCAGCGTGGTTTCGCCGATCCGCGCGCTGCGCAGCACGTCGTTGATGACGATCTGCTCGCAACCCGAGACACAGGGCTTGCCCATGCCGCGCGCGACCACGGCAGCGTGTGAGGTCTTGCCGCCGCGACTGGTCAGGATGCCCTGCGCCTGGAAGAAGCCGTGGATATCCTCGGGCTTGGTTTCCTCGCGCACCAGAATGATTTTTTCGCCGGCGCGCCCGCGCGCTTCGGCGGTGTCGGCATCGAACACAATCTTGCCGGATGCCGCGCCGGGAGAGGCCGGCAGCCCCTGCGCCAACGACTTGCCATGAAAGTTCGGCGCCAATTGCGGAACCAGCAACTGTTCAAGAATCGCCGGCTCGATGCGCAGCAAGGCGCGCTCTTTGGAAATCAGCCCCTCGTTGAACATTTCCACCGAACTGCGCACCATGCCGCGCGCGTTCATCTTGCCGTTGCGCGTTTGCAGGCAATACAGGATGCCTTTCTCGATGGTGAACTCGAAATCCTGCACTTCGTGATAATGCGATTCCAGCCGGTTGTGCTGGACCATGAGCTGGCGGTAGATGACCGGCATTTCCTGTTCCATCTCGGCGAGCGCCTTGGGCGTGCGGATGCCCGCGACCACATCTTCACCCTGCGCATTGACCAGGTATTCGCCGTAAATAACATTCTCGCCGGTGCCGGGGTTGCGCGTGAAACCCACGCCGGTGCCGGAATCGTTGCCCATGTTGCCGAACACCATGGTGCAGATGTTCACCGCCGTGCCGCTGGCCTGGTCCTTGGTGATCTTGAACTGCCTGCGGTAATCCACCGCGCGCTTGCCCATCCACGAGCCGAACACCGCGCCTGTCGCGATTTCCAGCTGTTCGTAAGGGTCCTGCGGGAAGGGCTTGCCGGTCTGGCGCTGAACAATGGCGAGGAATTCGCCCGCCAGTTCCTTGAGGTGATCGACGTTTAAATCCAGATCCTGGGGCGCGCCATATTTGCGCTTGATCGCGGCCATGCGCTCGTCAAAATGTTCGTCGCTGATGTTGAGCGCGATCTTGCCGAACAACTGGATGAAGCGGCGATAAGTATCGTACGCAAAGCGTTCGTTGCCGGTTTGCTTGATCAGGCCCTGCAACGAAGTTTCGTTGAGGCCGAGATTGAGGATGGTGTCCATCATGCCCGGCATGGACATGGACGAGCCGGAGCGCACCGAGACGAGCAAAGGATTTTCGCCGCTGCCGAAGCCCTTGCCGGTCTTCTTTTCCAGTGCCTGCATGTGCGTCTTGATGGACTCCATCAGCCCATCCGGCAGCTTGTTCTTATCCAGGTAGGCCGCGCATGCATCGGTGGTGATGGTGAAGCCGGGCGGGACATTCAGGCCGATCTGCGTCATCTCGCACAGGTTCGCGCCCTTGCCGCCCAGCAGCATCTTGTTCTTGCCATCGCCTTCTTCGAATTCGTAAATGTATTTTTTGCTATTAGTCATACCATCCCCTGTTTAATATTTGCATATTACTGAGCTTGCGTAATTCATAACAGTGCCTTTACCGCAACCATCAATCCTGCGATGACCAAAATGTACGGGCACGGCGCGCCGTGCCCGTACGTTACGCACCGAACTGTTTACCCGGACTATGCGCCAGTCGGCCCCTTCTTCTTGGCGTCACCCGCCAGGTGCTCGAAAATCGCGAAGTGCTTGCGCAATTCCTTGTCGTAGAACGCAATCGTTTGTCCGCTATCGTTATCCATTTTCTTCACCAGACCGCGGAAGCGCGGCTCGTTCTGAACGAACTCGCGGATCGACACGGAGGGCTCCTGCGAATCCAGCGACAGCGGGTTCTTGCCTTCCTCCTCGCGGCGCGGGTCGAAGCGGTACAGCGGCCAATGGCCGGTGTTGACCGCCAGCTCCTGCTGCTGGTGCTGTATGTTCATTTCGTAGCCGTGCTCGGTGCAAGGGCTGTAGGCAATGATCACCGACGGGCCGTCAAAGGATTCGGCTTCGATGAAGGCCTTCAGCGTGTGGGCGTCCTTCGCGCCATAGGCGACCTGGGCGACGTAGACATTGCCGTAGCTCATCGCGATCTGTCCCAGATCCTTCTTGCCGGTAGGCTTGCCGCCGGCGGCAAATTTGGCCGTGGCGCCGCGCGGCGTAGCCTTGGAACATTGCCCGCCGGTGTTGGAATAGACTTCGGTATCGAGCACCAGAATATTGACGTTGCGGCCGGAGGACAGCACGTGATCCAGGCCGCCGAAACCGATGTCGTAGGCCCAGCCGTCGCCGCCGATGATCCACACGCTCTTCTTCGCCAGGTAGTCGGCCAGGCTCTCCAGGTTGCGCGCCTCGGCGGTATCGATGCCGGCCAACGCCTTGCGCAAGGCTTCGATGCGCACGCGCTGGGCGAAGATACCCTCTTCGGCAGACTGGTCGGCGTTGAGGATGGATTCGGCCAACTCGGCACCGACTTTGTCCTTCATCCGTGCCAGCAGTTCGCGCGCCTGCTCAGCCTGCTTGTCGAGGCTGACACGGAAGCCCAGGCCGAATTCGGCATTGTCCTCGAACAGCGAGTTCGCCCAGGCCGGGCCGCGTCCTTCAGGGTTTGTGCTATAGGGCGTGGTGGGCAAATTGCCGCCGTAGATCGAGGAACAGCCGGTGGCGTTGGCCACCACCATGCGGTCACCGTACAGCTGGGTAGCCAGCTTGATATAGGGCGTTTCGCCGCAACCGACGCAGGCGGAGGGAAACTCGAACAGCGGCTGCAACATCATCGCGCCCTTGATGGTGGAGGTGCGCAACTTGGTGCGGTCGAATTCCGGCAGATTGAGGAAGAACTCCCAGTTTTCCTTTTCCTGATTGCGCAACGGCAAGATGTCGCGCATATTGAGCGCCTTGTAGGTCGGGTCGGTCTTGGATACCGCCGGGCAGATTTCGACGCACAGTTCGCAGCCGGTACAGTCTTCCGGCGCCACCTGATAAGTGACGTGCATGCCCTGCTCGAATTCCTTGCCCTTGATCTGGATATGCTTGAAGGTGGACGGCGCATCCTTGGCCAGTTCGATCGGGAACACCTTGGAACGGATGGCGGTATGCGGGCAGACGAACGCGCACTTGCCGCAGTAGATGCACAGCTCTTCGTCCCATACCGGGATTTCCAGCGCCAGATTGCGCTTGTCCCATACGGCAGTCCCGGTGGGCCAGGTGCCATCGGGGGGGAACACCGACACCGGCAGCAGGTCGCCGCGTCCGGCCATGATCTCGGCCGTCACGCGCTTGACGAAATCCGTCGCGCTGGCGCCTACCGGTTCGGGCATTTCGAACGTGCTGGTCGCGGCGGCGGGAATTTCCACCTTGTGCAGGTTGGCAAGGGTCTCATCGATCGCCTTCCAGTTGGCTTCGACCACCGCCCTGCCCTTCTTGCTGTAGGATTTCTCGGCGGCGGACTTGATCTTCTCGATCGCCAGTTCGCGCGGCAGCACGCCGGAAATGGCAAAGAAACAGGTCTGCATGATGGTGTTGATGCGGCTGCCCATGCCGGTCGCCTTGGCAATCGCATAGGCATCGATCGCGTAGAACTCGATTTTCTTGTCGATGATCTGCTGCTGCATCTTGCGCGTCAGCTTGTCCCATACCTTGTCCGATGCTACCGGGATGTTGAGCAGGAATACCGCGCCTTCGGCGGCATAATCCAGCATCTCGTAACGCTCCAGGAATCCCGGCTGGTGGCAGCCGATGAAGTTCGCATCGCCGTTGCCGATCAGGTAGGGAGAGTGTATCGACTTGGGCGAGAAACGCAGATGGGAGACGGTAATCGCACCGGCTTTTTTCGAGTCGTACACGAAATAACCCTGGCCGTAGAGTTCGGTTTCCTCGCCCATGATCTTGATGGTGTTCTTGTTGGCGCCCACCGTGCCGTCCGAGCCCAGGCCATAGAACACGCAGCGGTTCACGCCGCGGCTGGCATCGTTGCGGAAACTCGCATCCCACTTCAGGCTGGTGTGGGTGACGTCGTCGATGATGCCGACGGTAAAATGATTTTTCGGCTGTTCTTTTTTCAGTTCGTCGAACACGCCCTTGATCATGCCCGGCGTAAATTCCTTGGAGGACAGGCCGTAGCGCCCGCCCACTACGCGCGGCATGATCTTATATCTGCTGGTTCCGGCAGTGAAGGCTTCGGCAATCGCCGTCACCACATCCTTGTACAGCGGTTCGCCGTCTGCGCCGGGTTCCTTGGTGCGGTCGAGAACGGCAATGTGCCTGGCCGTGACCGGAATAGTCTTGAGTAGTTCCTCGGCAACGAAGGGGCGGTACAGGCGCACTTTCACGATGCCGACCTTCTCGCCATGAGCGGTCAGGTGCTCCACCGTTTCCTCCGCCGCATCCGCGCCCGAGCCCATCAGGATCACTACCCGCTCGGCATCCGGCGCGCCGGCGTAGTCATACAAATGGTATTGGCGGCCGGTGAGCTTGGCGAACTTATCCATCGCCTTCTGCACGATACCGGGCATCGCGTCGTAATACGGGTTGACCGTTTCGCGCGCCTGGAAGTACACGTCCGGGTTCTGCGCCGTGCCGCGAATTATCGGGTGATCGGGCGTCAGCGCACGGGCACGGTGGGCGAACACCAGCTTGTCGTCGATCATCTCGCGCACCACTTCCAGCGGCACCTGCTCGACCTTGGCCACCTCGTGGGAAGTGCGGAAACCATCGAAGAAATGCAGGATCGGCACACGCGCTTCGAGTGTTGCAGCCTGGGCGATCAGCGCCATATCCATCGCTTCCTGCACCGTATTGGAGGAGAGGAAGGCAAAACCGGTCGAGCGCGCCGACATCACGTCGCTGTGGTCGCCGAAAATCGACAGCCCCTGGGCCGCCAAGGAACGCGCCGCCACATGCATGACGAATGACGTCAGCTCGCCGGCGATCTTGTACATATTGGGGATCATCAGCAGCAACCCCTGCGAGGCGGT